>JBJKRD010000512.1:0-28816 GCA_046704925.1 Opitutaceae bacterium
ATCCACGAGATCCGCAGGTCGGTCCGCTGCGTCTTCAGCGTGGTGGCCACCTGCAACCCGTGCACGATGTCACCGAGCGACGAGGGCTTGATGATGAGGAGGTCGGTCATGGAGGGGAGCCGGAAAAGGCTTTTAACCGCGCGTGGCATAGGTTTCATGGGGTTTCACAGCGAAGGCAAATGTTAATCAACATGATCTGCGCCTGTTCACCGTGCCGCCGGCCCGCGGTGCCTTCTCCCGGTGTTTGAGCTGGTTCTGAAAATCACGGGTTGGATGCTGGCGCGCCTGCCGCCGCGGTTGGTGCGCGCGCTGGCCGTGACCCTGGGGGACGTTGTTTTCGTCGGCCTGCCCCGCCGCCGGCGCCTGGTGCTGTCGAACCTGCATCACGCTTTTCCGGAAAAATCGGCCGACTGGCGCCGGCGCATCGGCCGCGAAAGCTGCCACCGCCTGATCGAGACGGGCCTGCTTTCACTGGCCATGCCGTTCCTGTCCGATCGGCGTTTGCGGGCGATGCTGCGGATCGCGCCCGACTTGCAGGCGGCTCTCGCGGCCCACCGGGCGGACGCACCGCCTCCCACCCTGTTCGCCACCCCGCACCTGTGCTATTGGGAAATCCTGACCGCGATGCCGTTGGTCGTGCCCTCCCCGTTTCCCGAGTTCGGGGTGATCTTCCGTCCCCTCGACCATCCGGCCGCGGACGCCTGGGTGAAGCGGACGCGCGAACGCTTCGGCATGCGCCTGCTCTCCCGCAAGGAGGGTTTTCACGCGGCGATGCAGATTCTGCGGCGCCGCGGCTGCGTCGGCCTTCTTTTCGACCAGAACGCCGGATTTCAAGGCGCGTTGTCGACCCTGTTCGGTCGCGTATGTTCCACCAGTGAACTGGCCGGCCTGCTGGCGGAAAAATTCACCGCCGATGTCTATGCGCTATACTCGCGCCGGCGTGGCTGCTGGCAGATCGAAATGGCGGCGCACGCCGTCGCCCACGACGGCACGGCCGCCGGCATAATCCTCGGACTCAATCGCTGGCTGGAGGGGCACCTCGCGGACGACGACGCCTGCGCCTCCTGGCTGTGGGCCCACGACCGGTGGCGCAATCAGGATATTCCCACCCGGCGTCTGCGACTCGAGGCCAAGCGCAGCCTGCTCGACGTCGAATTGCGCCAGCGCGGCCTGTCCACCCTGCCGCGACGCACGCGGCTCTGGATCCGTCTGCCCAATTGGCTGGGCGACGTGATCATGGCCGTGCCGCTTTTGCGCGCCTTGCGCGCCTCACGGCCCGACGCACAATTGACCCTTCTGGTCCGGGCCCCGTTTCGCGAATTGCTCGAAGGATTCGGCGTGGCAGATCGGACACTCGTGCTGCCTCCCCGCGGCTGGGGTTACTTCCGCCATTTCCGCCGGCTCCGGGCCGAATATCCCGACTGCTATTTGTTGTTCACGAATTCGCTGCGCGGCGACCTCGAGGCATGGAACACCGGCTGCCGGCAACGTTTTGGCCTGGTGCCGCGCGGCCGGCTCCGTCCCCTTCTCACGCACGCGTGGAGGCCGTCTTCGGATCAGGATCTCCGTTGTCAGCATCAACTGCGGACCTGGGAGGACTTTCTACGCCATTTCGGTCTGGCCACGCCGCCCGATCTCGCACCGCTCGGCATCCCGTCACCCGGTCTCCGATCGGCGCCGCCGGTGATCGGGGTAATTTGCGGGTCGGAAAACGATCCGGATAAGCGCTGGCCGATCCCGGCCTGGCGCGATTTCATTCAGGGCATGGCTTCGGCGCGACCCGCCGCGCAATTCCGGCTGTTCGGCACCGCCAACGACCGGCCGGTGGTCGACGCCGTCGCCCACGGGCTCGCGGCTCCGATCGAGAATCTCGCGGGCCGGACCGACCTGGCCGCCTTCGCCGAACGTCTTGTCGAGTGCCGCCTGCTGGTGACCAACGACACGGGTGGTATGCATCTCGCCAACGCACTCGGGGTTCCCGTCGTCGCCCTCTTCGGCCCCACCAATCCGCTGCGCACCGGCCCGGTGTTTCGCGCGCCGGCACGTCTGCTCCAGCCGCCCGGCTGCCCGGCGACTGGCGGCGGACGTCTCGCCGAGCTGCGGCCGGCCGCGGTGCGCGTCGCCGTTGACGAGGTGCTGGCGGCCGCGGATGTTTGAGTGCCGACCACCCTTCCGATCACCCGCCGCGCCGCCCACCTCCCGTGCCTCTCCTCGAAGTCAGTGACCTGCGCACCTATTTTCACACGCGCAATGGCATCTATCGGGCGGTCGACGGAGTCAGCTTCACCCTCGATCCCGGCGAGACGATCGGCATCGTGGGCGAGTCCGGATCCGGCAAGTCGGTCACCTGCTATTCGCTCATGGGCCTGGTGCCGCAACCGCCCGGCCGCATCGAGAGCGGCACGGCGACCTTTGCGGGCATCGATCTGCTCCGCAGCCCGGCGCGCGTCGCCCGGGCGATACGGGGCAAGCGGATCGCCATGATCTTCCAAGACCCGATGACCTCGCTCAATCCCTACCTCCGGATTGCCGAGCAGCTCATCGAACCGCTGCGGATCCACGAGAAGATTTCCAAGGCGGCGGCCCAACGGCGAGGCTTGGAAATGCTCGAGGCGGTCGGGATCAACGACGCCGGCAAACGCCTGCACCAATATCCCCACGAGTTTTCCGGCGGCATGCGCCAGCGGGTGATGATCGCCAAGGCGCTCATCACTCGGCCCGAGCTGCTTATCGCTGACGAGCCCACCACGGCGCTCGATGTGACCGTCCAGGCGCAGATCCTCGAACTGATCCGGCGCCTGCAGCATGAATTCGGAATGGCGGTCATCTTCATCACGCACGACCTCGGCGTTGTCTCCGGCTTGTGCGACCGGGTGCTGGTGATGTACGCCGGCCGCTTCGTCGAGACGGGCGACGTCCGCACCATCTTCTACCGGCCGCGCCACCCCTACACCCGCGCCCTGCAACGGTCGATCCCTTCCACGCAAACGAAGGGCGTCGAATTGTTCACCATCCCCGGCCTCCCGCCCGACCTTTCCAAGGTGGGCCGCGGCTGCGCCTTCGCGCCACGTTGCGAGGCGGCGGCCGACCGCTGCCGGAGCTCCGATCCCCCGCTCCGCGAGGTCGCATTCGGCCATGCCACGGCCTGCCTCCGCGTGCAGGCCGGCGAGCTTTGAACGTCGCGGGGCATTGCCGCATCGGTCCACCGGCCGCCGCCACCGCTTCCACCCTCCGTCCCCGATGAATTCCCGAACGAACGTTCCGCCCCCGACCCGGCCACCGGACGGACACCCGGCCGCACCTGCGCCGACTCTCGAACTGAGGGGCGTCAAGACTCACTTTCCAGTTTACCGTGGCGCGGTTTTCAAACGCGCCGTGGGCTCCGTGAAGGCGGTCGACGGCGTCGACCTGACCGTGCAGCGTGGCGAGGTGTTGGGGCTGGTCGGCGAGTCCGGCTGCGGCAAATCAACGCTGGCCCGCACCATTCTGCAACTGGTGCCCGCCACCGCCGGCACCGTCGTGTTGGAGGGGCGGAATCTCACCACGGCCGACCGCGCTGAAGTGAAGGCGTCGCGCCGGCGCCTGCAGATGATCTTCCAGGACCCTTACGCCTCCCTCAACCCGCGCCTGACGGTCTTCGCCGCGTTGGCCGAGCCGATGCGCGTGCATGCCGTCTGCCCCCCGGCGGAGATCCGGCAGCGGGTGGCCGACCTGTTGCAGACCGTGGGCCTGGCGCCGCGGTTCATGCAGAAGTATCCTCACGAGTTTTCCGGCGGCCAGCGCCAGCGGATTGCGGTGGCACGAGCCCTGGCGCTCCAACCCCGCGTCGTCGTTGCCGACGAGCCCGTTTCGGCCCTCGACGTTTCAATCCAGGCCCAGATCCTCAACCTGCTATCGGAACTCGTGCGGCGGATGAATCTCAGCCTGATCTTCATCGCGCACGATCTCTCGGTGGTGAAACACATCTCGGATCGCGTGGCGGTCATGTATCTTGGCAAGATCGTCGAGCTGGGGCCCGCGGTGGATGTAATTGAACGGCCGCAGCACCCGTATACGCGGGCGCTGGTCAGCGCCATCCCGCGCCCCGACCCCGATGCCGAGCGCGCCCGCCAACGCATCGTGCTGCCGGGCGACCCGCCTTCCCCGCTCAATCCCCCGGCCGGATGCGCCTTTCACCCGCGCTGTCCGTTTGCGCAGGACCGGTGCCGGGCCGCCGTGCCCTCGCTGGCGCGCCTGGCCGACGGTCGGGAGGTGGCGTGCGTGCGCGTGGGCGAGATCTGACGCGCCCGGCGTCACGGCTGGCCCATGGTCCGCGCCTTCTCGAGGATCGCCGGCCGGGCCTCCTCCATCATGTCTCGCACGTCCGCGTAGCGCAGGGTGCGCTGTTCGAAAGTGCGCTTGGTCAGCGACCCCAGGAACCGGCGCTCGAACTCGGCGAAATACGAGCCGTAGAGGTGGTAGCTGTCGACCATGTGCACGTAGCGGCCGACCTGCACCGGCCGCCCGGTGAGCTCCGTGATCCGGGCCTCAATCCGCTGCTGCAGTTGTACCAGCGCGAAGATGTTCATGAAGGCCGCCTTGTAGGCGTCGTTGGACCGGAAACGCACGTTCATGCTGAGCACCGGCTGGCCCGCCTCCTCCAGGATCCGGCACCACAGGCTCTGCAGGCACGCCGGATCATAGCAGGTGTTGTCCTCCCAGACCTTCCAGGTGATCGCCTGGGCGCGGCGGGTGTGCGGAGTCTTGGCGAGCTTGGCTGCAAGCCCCTCGATCTGGTCGATCGCCTGCAGGCCCGGCACCTGATAACCAAACAGCCGCTGATGGTAGGTGTATTCCCAGCGCGTGTCCTTCGGATCGTCCGGATCGCGCACCAGGTGATCCTTGATGCCTTCGCATACCTCCATGACGTACTCCTGGAGCTCGATCGGCCCGCCGGGAAAATCCTTGTGGATCATCGGCTCGGCCAGTGGATCCGCGATCACGATCATCATCGTGGCGTCCTTGCTGGGCGGATCGCCCGCCTTGTCGTACTCCGTGCGCAGGTTGCAGCCCTTTTCGTACAGCTCGATGAGGGACTGCTCCCACGCCCGCGCAATGCCGTCGGCCTCGACGTGCAAGTCTGGAATGCCGTTCCTGTAATTTCCTTCGTCGTCTGGTGCGCGCTGTCGAGCTAGACGCATCCCGCGATCGCTGTCCATCCCCACCTCCGCGCCGGCTGCGACTTTACTGTCAACCGCGTCGCTGCTTGATCGCGGCAACCGAGGGTCTACATCGATCGTCTCCACCGGTTACACCCCAACCATGAAACCGACCCACCTCCTCCTTTCAGCCGCTCTGGTGCTGGCTTCCGCCGCCCTGGCGTTCCCGGTCTCCGTTGCCGCCGCCGGTATCGGCACGCGCTTCCCCTCCGAGAAGAAGATCGTCAGTGATCCCGTCACCGGCGTCCCCTTGACGTTCCTCACCAGCAAACCGCTCGGCGATTCCAAGATCTACCAGACCCATCCGCAGTGGACGGCAGACGGCCAGTGGGTCATCTTCCGCTCGCGGCGGGTTCCCGGGCAGGCCTTCGCGGTCAACGAGGCGAGCGGCGATATCGTCCAGATCACCGAGGACGGTTACATGGGCATGCTCTGCGTCGCCCGGCGGTCGATGAAGCTCTATGTAATGCGGGACCAGGGGCGTCAGCCGGTGGAAAGCGGAGCGCCGCCCGCGGCCGATACCGAACGGCGTCGTCCGGTCGGGCCGTTTGCCATCGTCGAGATCGACCTGGCGCGACTCTTCGCCGACAGCGCCGCGGGAGCCATGAAACCCGCCGCGGATTATGAGCGCGTTTGCGGCACGACTCCGCCGGGCCTGATGGCCGATGGAAACATGGGCCTCGATGCCAACGAGGACTTCATGTACTTTCGCGTGGCCGGCGAACCGGTCGCGCAAGCCCTGCCGCCCGGTACCAAGATCGCCGAACCTTTTGGTCCCCGACATATGGGCGCCGGTCCGACTGGCCTCGCCAGCATGAACCTCAAGACCGGTGAGGTGAAAATGGTCGTGGCGGTCCCATTTCAGATTGGTCACGTGCAGACCAACCCCTGGGTGCCCGGCGAAATCGTGTTCTGCTGGGAGACTGGCGGCAAGGCGCCGCAGCGGACGTGGACGGTCATGGCGGACGGCACCGGGCTGCGCCCGCTCTATCCGGAGGCGCCCTACGAGTGGGTCACCCACGAGGCCGTCATTACCCGCGACGAAGTGGCGTTGGCCATCATGGGTCATCGCAAGATCGGCACCGACGATGCCTGGGGCCCCTCCGGCACCCGCGAACATCCCACCGGCCTGGCCATCGTCACTCTGCGGACCCGCGAGATGCGCATCATCGCCCAGACGCCGTCGGGCAGCGGCTTGTGGCACGTCAACGGGTCGGCCGACGGCCGGTGGGCGGTCGGCGACGATTTCTCGCGCAGCATCTATCTCATCGACCGCCACACCGGCGAAATGATGATGCTGTCAACCGGGCACAAGCCCACCGCCGCCGATCACCCCCATCCCACCTTCAACGCCGCCGGTACCGAAATCGAGATCCAGTCCGCCATGCTGTCCGCCGACAACCGCTCGATGAACATCTGCATCATTCCGGTGCCGAAGAGTTGGCTTGATCGGTCCTACAGCGAAAGGGTGCCGGAATGACAGGCGCCCGGCGCCGACCTCAGATTCCAATCTGGCGGAGCGCCTCGTAACAGGCCACGCCGGCCGCCGTCGAAAGATTGAGCGATCGCATCGCCGGATCCGCGTGCGGAATCCTCACCCGCCAGGCATCGCCCAGCGCCGCATGCAGCCAGTCGGGACAGCCCGCGCCTTCGTTGCCGAACAACAGGCCGTCGCCATCCTCGTACCGCACTTCCCAGAATGAACGCGCGGCCCGGGTTGAAAAAAGCCAGAGGCGTCGCGGCCGGGCGGCACTCTGCTGGAAGGCCCGCCAACTTTCGTGGTGGTGCACGTCGAGCGCGTGCCAGTAGTCCATCCCCGCCCTTTTCAGCTGGCGGTCCGTAATCCGGAACCCGAGCGGATGGATGAGATGCAGCCGCGAACGCGTCACGGCGCAAAGGCGGCCGATGTTCCCCGTGTTCTGCGGGATCTGTGGCTCGAACAGGACGAGATGCAGCATGCCCTCCGCCGTAATCCGCGGTCCGCTTCGCCGCAAGCCTGCCGGTCGCATCCGGCCCGCCGGCATCGCCCCAGCCTAGTTTCCGGTTGGCGCAAGCCACCGTTTCTGCAACGGTTCCGGACCCCTTGAAAGCCGCGGCACCCCGGACGGTCCTGTTTCTTGACGACGAGAAGTCGTATGTGGAGCTGATGACCCAGCTGCTTTCGGACAATCTGGACTGCCCGATCGTCGGCTATACGCAACCCGGGGAAGCCCTGGTCGACCTGCCGCGCCTGCATGCCGCGATGATTGTCACGGACTACTCGATGCCGGTCATGAACGGACTCGAATTCCTGCACCGGGCGCACGCCCAGTGCCCGAAGGTCGCGGCGATCATGATCACCGGCCACCAGATCGAACTCACCGGGGTCGACCTCAGCCACGTGCCCGGACTGCGGGAGACTCTTTTCAAACCCGTGACTTGGCGAACTCTGGCTGACCGCATCGTCCGCTATTGGCCGGACAAGGGGGATCCGCCGAAACTCCGCAGCGACCCCGGCTCGCCTTAGCCGTCGACGGAAACGGCCGCCGATGTCAACGGCGGGAACGCAAGGCGCGCTGGATGTCCCGCTGCTGGGCCCGGCGACGCAAATCCTCCCGCTTGTCGAACTGCTTTTTGCCGGTCGCCAACGCCACTTCCGCCTTGACCAGGGCGTCCTTGAAAAAAAGGCGCAGCGGCACCAATGCCCGTCCACCCGCCTCCATCGCCTGGATGATCCGGCGAATCTCGTGCTTGTGCAGGAGCAGCTTGCGGGGACGGCGTGCGTCATGGTTGTTGTCCGTCCCATATTCGTAGGGATCGATATGGGCGTTGTGGAGCCACACTTCCCCTTTCTCCACCCGGCCAAAGGCATCGTTGATCTGGGCCCGACCGTTGCGGACCGACTTGACCTCGGTGCCCCGCAAGGCGATGCCCGCCTCAAACTTGTGCTCGATGAAAAAGTCCCGCAACGCCTTGGAATTGCGGACCTCGGTGTAGCGATCGGAATCTCGGAGTTGGGCGCACATGGAGGGTCAATGGCCGCGCCGCCGGCCTCCGAGTCGTTACACCCTCCCGCCCCGGCGCGTCAAATCTCGGCCATCTCGTGATTGATCTTGCCCTCAATGATCTCGCGCAACGCGATGTCCTCGGGTGACAGTTTCTCCAGCGATTCGACGAGTGGACGGCTGCCCCGTTTCAGCTGCTTGACGCGGCGCGAGACCACGTTGATCAGGATGTTGGGGTCGATAACGACCTTCCGGGCTTCTTTGATGTAATCGTCACGCATGGCAGGGCGCTGTCTGTCAGTGGGAACGGCAATGGCTAGGGCACCCCGCCCCCGGGTCAAGGGTAATCTCGGCGCCGCGGCGCACACCCTGCAGCCGGAGCCCGATACCGGTGTCACCGCTTGGCGTCGCGGGGAACGGTAGGGGCCATAAATGCGGGGTTGAAACCGCCACCGTAGGCTCCGAAATACCCTCCCGCCATGATGTTGATCGGCTGGACCACGGTAGCCTCGGCAGCTGATGCCTCCCGGCTGGCGCAGGGGGCCATCGAGGCGCGGCTGGCCGCGTGTGTGCAGGTCGAGGGGCCGGTGACCTCGCATTACCGTTGGGAAGGCAGAATCGAAACCGCCGAGGAATACCGCCTCATGTTCAAGTTTCTTCCGGGTCAGGCCGGCCCGCTCGAAACCTGGCTCTTGGCGCACCACCCCTACGCCACCCCCGAATGGGTCGTGCTGCGAGCGGACCAGGTTTCGGAAAAATACTTGTCATGGGCGCAGGGCGTCTCTACACCCGGCCCCTTTCCCAAACCGCAATCTTCTTCCTGATCTTCAATATGTCCCAGCACAAGAGCCTGCAGTCCGGCAAAGGTCTCGTCGTGAAGCGCAATGTGCTCAAGCGTTTCGAGCGGCTGGAGCTGCTCAAGAAGCGCGGCCAGTGGAAGGAAGGGTCGCGCATCGTCGGGCTGCGCAAAACCCTGCCCGACGTCTGATTCGGACGACGGCGTGTCCAATTTCGGGCAGGTTCGATCTTCTTCGACCTGCCTTTTTTGTCGCCCCGCTCTCCCATGCACGACTGGTTTCGCCAGCTCATTGCCTGGTATCAGCAGACGCTCGCCGACGGCGGCTACCCACTGATTGTCCTGCTCATGGCGATCGAAAGCTCGGTCGTACCGCTGCCGAGCGAGATGGTCATTCCTTTTGCCGCGCACTTGGCCCACACCCAGGGCCGGATGAGCGTGGTGGGGGTCGTGATTGCCGGCACGGTGGGCTGCTGGCTGGGGGCCACGGTCATGTATTGGGTCTCGCGAGTGGCCGGCCGGCCCTTGGTGATTCGCTATGCGGCGACCTCTGAAGCGTTCCTTGAACGGGCCGTGGCGCGCCTTTCCCGTTGGCCGTGGATTGCCCGCCGACCATGGATCTCCAAGTTGGCGATGCGGCTTGGCCATGTGGTGGTCATCACGCCGGATAAGGTCGCCGCGGCCGAGCGCTGGTCGGCCACCTACGGCTCATTCGGCGTGTTCTTCTCCAGGGTGTTGCCGGTGGTACGTCATCTGATCGGCATCCCCGCGGGTGTCGTTCGTCTGGATTACGGCCTGTATTCGATCTTTACGCTGGCTGGTTCCGGGGTGTGGTGTTCCGTTTTGGCCTGGGTTGGCCTGAAGGCTGGGGAGGACGAAGCCCTCATGCGCGGCGACCTGCGACAGGTCACTCTCTGGGTGGTCGGCGCCTGCGTCATTCTCGGCGCGATCTACTATTTCTTCGTCCATCGCCATATGCGCGCGGTGAAGCGGCCGAATTGAGGCTGCGGCCGGACGGTGGCGCGCGTGATCGCCGCCTTTCTCGATCGCTGCGGCGAAATTCCGTTTGGTCTGTCGGCCAAGTCCCTGCAACCGCCGGCCGGGAGCAACGGCCAGGATATGTTCGCGCCCTTTTGAAATCGGGCCAAATGCGCTAACGTCTGACTACGATGCCCATCACCTCCCGAGCCTCCGTGCTCCGCTTCTGTTTGGTGTTTGGCGCGGTCCCCGCCTCGCCCGCCATTCGGGCAACCGCCCGTTCCGCTGACCCCGCCCGCTCCACGGTCAACTTCGACGCGGATTGGCGTTTCCTCAAGGCCGACGCCGACGGAGCCCAACAGCCGGCTTACGATGATGCCGCCTGGCGGACCCTACAATTGCCCCACGACTGGAGCATCGAGGGTCCTTTCGACCAACACAATCCGACCGGAGGCGCGGGCGCCTTCCTGCCGGCCGGAATCGGGTGGTACCGCAAGCATTTCACCCTCCCGGTCGCCGATGCCGACCGCCGGGTGTTCATCGAGTTCGACGGCGTCATGGCCAATAGCGACGTGTGGATCAACGGCTATCACCTCGGTCGCCGGCCCTACGGATACGTCAGTTTTGCCTATGAGATGACCGGACACCTGCGATATGGGCCCGACCAATCGAACGTCCTCGCCGTGCGGGTGGACGACTCGCACCAACCGGCGTCAAGGTGGTACGAGGGGGCCGGAATCTACCGCCACGCGCGCCTCGTGATCACCCAGCCCGTCCACCTCGAACATTGGGGCGTATTCGTGACCACGCCGCAGGTGTCCGCCGACCACGCCGTCGTGGAAATCCGCGCCGCCGTGCGGAATCAGTCCGCAGCGACCGCCGCAACCCGTCTTCATTTCACCTTGGTGGCGCCGGATGGACATCCGGTCGGGACCGCCAAAAGCGCGATCCAGAGCATTCCGGCCGGACAGGTGGGCAACTTTGACCAGACCATCCAAGTCCGATCGCCTGATCGCTGGGACATCGACCACCCGGTCCTCTACCGCCTGCTGACCGACGTGCGCACGCACGGAGTGCTCGTCGACGACCAGACCACACCCTTTGGTATTCGCGACGCGCATTTTGACGCCGCGACCGGCTTCTGGCTCAACGGGCGCAATCTCAAGATCAAGGGCGTCTGTTTGCACGACGATGCCAGCGCCCTCGGGATGGCCGTGCCGCTCAGTGCGTGGCAACGACGACTGGCCATGCTGAAGCAGTTGGGCGTCAACGCCATTCGCACCGCGCATAACCCACCCGCCCCGGAGTTTCTGGATCTCTGCGACCGGATGGGCTTCTTGGTCATGGATGAGCTCTTCGATTGCTGGACCGTGGGAAAGAACCCGTTCGACTACCACCAGTACTTCGACGCGTGGTCCAAAACCGATGTGCGGGACACGGTGCGCCGCGACCGTAACCACCCCTCCGTCATTCTGTACAGCGCCGGCAATGAGATCCACGACACGCCGGACGCCGATCTGGCCAAACACATCCTGGCCGGCCTGCTCGCCGTTTTCCATGAGAATGATCCGACGCGGCCCGTGACTCAGGCGCTGCTTCGACCCAACCGCAGCCACGACTACACCGACGGCCTCGCCGACATGCTCGACGTGATCGGCACCAATTACCGCTACAACGAGTTGATTGCAGCGCACGAGGCCAAGCCCACGCGCAAAATCATCGGCACCGAAAACCGCCACGACGCCGCGAGCTGGCTGGCGGTGCGCGATACTCCCTTCTACTCCGGAGAGTTCATTTGGAGCGGGATCGACTATCTCGGGGAGTCGTGGTTCTGGCCGAACATTGCGAACAGTTCCGGTCTGCTCGACCGCACCGGCCGCCCCCACCCCGACGGCTACCAATTTGCCTGCTGGTGGTCCGATCGGCCGATGGTCCACATGGTACGCCGGGTCGCACCGCCGCCGCCACCACCGACTGACCCCGGCTACGGGCCTCACCTGCGGCGTCGGTTTCCGCAGATGTTCACCGACTGGACCCCGGCGAACGCCGCACCGCACCAGGAAAATGTCGAGGTCTACAGCAATTGCGATCAAGTCGAGCTGGTCCTCAATGGTCGCTCGCTCGGCATGAAAGACCGTCCAGCCGACCTCACACCACGAAGCTGGCAGGTGCCTTACGAACCCGGGACGCTCCAAGCCGTCGGGCGGAACAACGGAAAAGTCGTCGCCGCGACGGAGCTACGCACCGCCGGCACACCGGCGCGTCTGGAACTCGCCACCGAAATTCGTACGCTCGCGACGGATTGGGACAGTGTCGCTTACGTCACTGCCACCGTGGTGGATGAACACGGCATCAGGGTGCCGTCGGCCGACAACCCCGTCACCTTCAGCGTCAACGGTCCTGGCAAGGTTATCGCCGTGGACAGCGCCGACAACGCCAGTCACGAGCCTTTCCAGGCCGCCGAACGCCGTGCCTTCCGTGGGCGCTGCCTTGCGATTCTCCGGGCCACCGCCCCAAACGGAAAGATCACGGTCACCGTCTCCGCGCCGGGCCTGGCCTCCTCGGCGGTCGAGATTCAGGCGGTGCCCGTTGCCGCCCAGCCGTGATCGGGCGGACCTCGCCGGCGGCAACGCCGTCCTACGCCGCCGGTTTGGGCGCAATATCGCGATCGCCGATCACACTTTCGCGACCGGTGGGGCAACTTTCTGCACGATCGCCCACGCGCGCCCACCCGGAGGCGCCGTCGCGCCGTAAATCAAATTTGAATTTCGCCTTTTCTCCCCGGATGAAGTGACGCTACCGCGAATTCCGGTGACGGCCACGGCACCCGGGTGCTCCAATAAGGTCGGGACGTACCATGGCATTGATTTTGGTAATCGACGACGAGGAGCTGATCCGGAAGCTGGCAGAGCGGGCGCTCCGGCTCAGCGGGCACGAGGTGCTTACCGCCTGCGATGGCCGGGAGGGCGTCGACCTGTTCCAGCGCCAGCACTTCGACCTCGTGGTCACCGATGTCCGCATGCCGGGTATGGGCGGACCTGATGTCATCAAGGCGATTCGCGCGCTGCGACCGGATGTCTCCGTAATCATCATGGGCGGCGACGGCTCGATCCCGGCGTTCGGCGTCCAGGCATTTGCACAGTTTGTGGGAGCTGATCGCGTGCTGCAAAAACCCTTCGGAGCCCGGGAACTGAATGCCGCGGTCTCCGATTTGCTCGCGGTCGTCAAAGGCTCGTAGATGGCATCCCTCCCCCTTGGGCCACCCTGCGGGGCCCGGCCCACTTTTCGGGGACGATCAGGTGGCACCTGCTGAGCGATTGATGCAGGTTCCGCCCGAAAAATCGGTGCGGCGCGGTCCAGCGGGCCCCAAGCGGGAGAATCAGGCGGCGAGGCGTCACCGCCCAATCTCCTGGTTGAACGCGACAACCTTATTGTCGCGGAACTCAACCCGGAAACGGTCATACGACCGGATCGGGCCCATTGGATAGGGACCGCCCCAGCCCCAATATCCACCCCAGCCCCAGCGACCCCAGTACGGGCCGCCGTAGAGGTAGGCGCCATCACAATAGGCGTTTTCAACATAGTGCCAAATTTGCAGCTGGCCCTTGGCATCCGTCCTCACCGTGATGCGGTCCGGGTCGCCCAAGGCGAGTTTCACTGCCTCCGGGCTGAAGCCGATTCCCACTTGGCCCGCCTTCACCAGCGCCTGCTCGTGGGGCGTCAGTTGAGAAAAGACCTCCGGGTGATCGTTGATTCGGGTTTCCGGAGTCGCACAGCCCGCCAGCCACAACGCTCCCGAGACTGCAGCCAGCGCGAAAAATACTTTGGTTGTTTTCATGAGAATTGGTGGGAAAGAGGTTTCAGTTCCTTCTGCTATATCCGCACGCCTTGTGCCAATGGGAAACGCTCGAGTTAATTCGTTGATTCGCCAATCGTTGCGTGAAGCAGACTCCCGGTCCGAGAACCGGCCGATGCCTTTCTTTGTTCAATATACCCATCTTCAAGCACGCCGATAATCCGAAGTGGGTGCCTGCAACCATCACCTATCCTGCCGGGCCTTCCGCTTTAGGACAATACCCGCAATCCGTTGGTTGCTTCGGCAAAGAGCAATTCCCGGTTTCTGGGGACAGTGGGACCGCTTGTGAATTGCTGAAAGGCGAGCACGGGCCCGGTCTCACGGCCCGATGTCTCCCGCCGGCAATTCTCTGGTCTTCCCGGCTCCGACGCGATTACTTTGGCGCGGATCCGGACTGGATTCGTCGTGCTCAATGATGGATTCGCGTACAAACGCAAACCCGTCGGGCGACAATGGTTCCCCTGCAACGGCCGTTCGGCCGACCAACCGCGCGGAGTGACCCCGCGCTTGGTTGCAGCCGCTTGGAGCGGTCCGAGCATGGGCGGTGCGCTGCACGACCTGAGTCCTATGCCACAACGCAGCGAATACGCTTAACATCCAGCGAGAGTGATTTGTCTCCCCACACATTGCTCCGTCCGCTGGTGGCCGAGACGACCTTCTGGTATATTATATTCGATAGATTGGGAATGTGATCCTAACAAACCCATGGCTCGCATTCTGTTGATCGACGACGAAGAGATTGTTCGCACCGCCATCGGCGCGGCCGTCTGCTTCTTTGGTCACGACGTGGTGGAGGCTCGCGACGGCGAAGAGGGCGTTAGCCACTTTCAACATCAATCGTTCGATCTGGTCATTACGGATATGCAGATGCCTGGAATGCAGGGCACCGCGGTCATTCATGCGATCCGGAATCTTCTCCCGCAGATCCCCATTATCGCGTTTGGAGGAGGCGGCACGATCATGGCTGCTCCTGCCGACCAAATGGCACGCCAGCTTGGCGCGGATCGTGTCCTGTTCAAACCGATCGCGGCCCAAGAGCTCAAGGCGGCGTTATCAGAGCTATTGCCGGGCGCGGGCGCCCCTTGACCGCCGTCGCCCGGCCATCGCGTCATCCCGGGCACATTACGGGGAACAAAACGCCGGCATGCCGTATCCCGTGGCGTTAAAACCTTGAGCGGTAGTTTTCTATTTCCCCCCGAAGAGAAGGTCCGCCGGTGCTACCACATTCCGCCCGGAGGTCCGTTGCATATGGAGGCGAGGGAATCGCTGCCCGATCCGGATTGGGTCAAGAGGATGGGGGGAATCGTGGTTCAAGTGGCCGACCATTTTGGCGCGCCAACGTTCCTTATCCAAGTGGGCAGCCTCGTGGCGGAGGTCTTCTTTGTGCCGGAATGGGGATTGAAGGCGAAGGCAACGGTAAAGTCCTCGGTGGTCATGAGCTACGATTTCTGGATCGTATCGATCGAGAAACTCCCGCATGACGAGCCAGAAAAACCAGCAAACCGGTGGGTCATCCTTACCCCTTGCGTCAACACGCTCGATGAGCTGGTGACATTTTTTGATACCGGCAGGATTGCGGCCGGGACCAGGTTCATTCCGATAGCCGGACGGGAAATCACCTGACGAGTGGCGCGCGACTGCGCTGGACAACCTGCCCTTGCCTTCCGCTTCCTTCGATGGACCCGCCAGCCGTGACCCCACGGATGCGGGGGCGAAGGCTGGTACGGGCACTGGGAATCGAACCCAGATCACCGGCTTCGGAGACCGGTGCACTATCCATTGTGCTATGCCCGCAAGGAACGGGGCACAGATTCAAAATCACCGGCCCAGGTGTCGAGTGCAAACACATGACCACCGTTCCCGGGCCTTGGCCGTTGTCAGCAGTCTCCATTCCCGTCGCTCTCCCGATCACTGCGATCCCCACCCGCCCGTACTGCACCCCCCGCCATCCGATCTCCGCGTCACCTCGAACGCTTTTGACCCACGCCATCGGCCCGGTTATGCGGGAAAGATGGGGTCTTCGACCGCGAGCTGTTTCGTCGGGACGGCGCGCCTGGGTGCCTCACTGAATCTCGCAAGTGAGACGCTTCGGGAGCTGTCGACTCGGGCGCCAAAAGGCGCGGCCAGATGAGTGGGAAGGACCGGCATGCGCCTGAACGCAAATCGGGATTCGGGCCCGGTTTCACGATGCAAAGAAGGAACCAGGAGCTTGCCCAGTACGTCGCCCCCGGCTGAGTCGAAGCCGTCCCGGCCGGTCGCGACTCCTCCACCGCACCGGTCCCGTTCCAAGCGCCTTCGCGAGGCATCTGTGGCATCCGTTACAATATTTCCGCCAGTAATCCGTCTATCCGGGCGATGGAGGCAGTGGAACCAGTCCCGGACTTCATGAAAACCGAGCGCAAGAACTTGGTGGCCCGGATTGTTCGCGAGACCGGGCAGCGGCTCCGCCGCTTCATCCGTGCCCGGGTGTCGAACGACTCCGATGCCGAAGACATCCTGCAGGATGTCTGGTGGAAACTCATCGAGACCCTCGACGCCGGCCCGGTGGAACAGATCGGCGCCTGGCTATACACGGTGGCCCGTCATCGTATCGTCGACCAGTACCGTCGGCCGCGAATGGCTTCGTTGGATGCGGCGTCTGATACCGATGACGAACGCGCCCTGTCCGCCCTGCTCGACCGATTTCCCCAAGACGACCGGACTCCGCGCTCCGAGTTTGCCCGGCACCTGTTCTGGGAGCGCCTTTATGCCGCGCTGGCGGAGCTCCCCGAAGAGCAACGCCAGGTGTTCATCTGGCACGAGTTCGAGGGCCTCTCGTTCGCCGACATGTCGACACTCACCGGCGAAAACCTGAACACGTTGCTCGCCCGCAAGCGTTACGCGGTGCAGCGCCTGCGCCGCCGCCTCGCGACGCTCGACGAAGAAATGTCCCTTTAACCCGATATACCGACCATGAACGAACACTCCCTCCGCCGTTTCCGCTTCCTCATTCCCTTCCTGGTGCTTGGCTTCATCGCCTTGTTCACCTTTGCCGTCTACGGCCTGTGGAATCTCACCCTGCCCGCCGTGCTTGGAGTGAAGGCCATCACCTACTGGCAGGCACTCGGCATCCTGGTCCTCGCGAAGATCCTGTTCGGCGGAATGCCCGGCCGCGGTGCGCGGCGATTCGGCCCTCCGTGGCGTCGTCGCCGATTCCTGAAGCACTGGGAATCCCTGACGCCGGAACAGCGCGAACGTTGGCGGGCCGAAATGCGTCAGCGCTTTGGCGACTGGCCACGGCCGCCATGGTGCGAGAGCGATCCCGCCCGCCCGGACAAGCCGTCCGATCCTGCAACAGTCTAAAATCGACGACGCCGCCGAATCCGGCATCACGCACCCACGACCAACACGCTTTCGGCACCTGCGCTCAAAAACCAGGTGTTCCTAGGTCGGCGGGCGATCGGAACCTCGGGGCCGATCCGGGTCCGGCTCGGATTTTGGGGGATGTCGCAGATCAACCCCCGCCAAGATCTTCTCGATGCACTCCGGGCACATGCCATGAGTGAATTTCGCGTCGGTATGGCTCGCAATGTAGTCTTCGACGGAGTTCCAATAACCGCGATCATCCCGGATTTTCTTGCATCCGGCGCAGATGGGCAGCAGGCCGCTCAATTGCTTCACCTCGGCCAAGGCCGTTTGCAGTCGCTCAATCAATCGTTCCCGCTCGACTTCGGCTTGGCGGCGGTCGCTGATGTCCCGAAACACCATCGCCGTGCGCGATCCTCCCGGCGTCGCGAAGATCGCCGATGATATTTCCGCCTCGAAACGCGAGCCGTCGCCGCGGACCAGGGTCAGCGTTCCCTGGGCGCGGCCGGAGCGGGCCCGTTCCTCCAAAAGGGTGGCGAGGCGCGGATCCGATTGATCCGCCACCAGCTTGCGTCCCCCGGCACAGATCTCGGGTTCCGACCGCCCCAGCATGCGGCACGCGGCAGAATTTGCCGTCAGCACGCGACCGTCCGGCACCGTAAGGAGGATCCCGTCCATGCTGCTCTCAAACAATGCCCGGTACCCTCCCGTGTAACAGATCCTATCCCTGATGGCCGCCCAAAGACCGCGGAAATAGTTCCTCATCGGTGGCAATTCCTCGCCTTAAATCATTCGCCAAAAGTCAGAATGATACAAGTAGTTGAAGCTGCGCGATTTTCTACATCGGCGGCCGTTGATTTACAAGCCGCCATTCGGGCCTCGCAGTCGCCTTCGGCGAACCTCTCCCGCCACTGAATCACGCCTCAGCCGACACCATCTTAGCTCATATCCGGAGCGAAACTGCGCCTGATGAAGTGCCCCGCCTGGACGGGCGTCCGCATCGCAAGAGGTGGCCCGAGTCCGCGGCAAAGTGAAGGCAGGTGCCTGCGATACCCAAGCCGAGGTCAAGGTCCACCCCGATGGCACCGTCGACCACGAGATCGGCCAGGATCGCGGCGCGTGGATCGCTGAGACGGTTCCGCATGTTCGCCGCGGGATGGCCAAAGGACGGCCCAAGAAAGCCAAGGCCGCCCCCCGCGAGGAGGGCGGCCCGGTTTCTCCAATCTTACACCATCACCCAACGTTTACTGCGATCCAACGACCACGATCGGCAGCAAGACTTTCATGGGCACGGGCGTGCCGTTGGCCCGGGCCGGCGCGAACCGCCACTGTTCGACCGCGACGCGCGCCATTTCGGCGAAGTCCGGGTCGGTGGCAGACTGCACGGTCACATCCTTTGGCCGGCCGGCCGTGTCGACCAGAAACTCAATCTGCACCCGGGCGCCCGCCTGCGAGGCCGTGGCACTGGGAGCGATGACTTTGATCGGCACGGGAATGTCCTTCCGACCGGCATAGGTCGCGATATACGCTTGGTTGGTGGTCAACCCGAACGCGAGAGGCGCCGCGACGCCGAACGCGAGAAGGCTGACGAGCTTTGCGAGCATACTGACTTTGTTCATGACTTCATAAACTCCGCCCTTGGGCGACGGAGAGTTTGTTTATTGTTTCAGGTTAAACGCCCCGCGCGCGGACAGGGATTATCCCGCCGTTGCCGGGCGATCTTGACGAATCCGGTTACCAGCCCGGCTTCGCCAAAGTCGGACGGAACCCCCGGAGCGGCGCGGCCGTCATCCCGGCCCGCCCTCCTCATCTCCTCCACCGCGTCTCCGAGAGCCCTGAAAAGAGCAGCGGCATTCTCGCCGCACTCGGAAAAAAGCAGGCGGCGTGCCGGTGACAAACCGGCAAAATTCCTCTCCCCCAAGACCTAAGAACGCAATTGATCAGAAATCCCATCGATAGGCGGCCCAATTCTGCCTGGAGCGCATCGCCCATGGATTCCGGTCAGGAAAAGGTCGCCACCACGACAAGCGCCCGGCCTCCAGCCGGCCGGCATGCCTCCCCGACTCAAGGGCTTCCGGTGGGCTCGCCCGTATCGCGCGTTTCAGGGCGCCCGGCGGCCGGGTGGTTGTCACCGTCGACGGCCGGCCGGCCGATCAGAAGGCGCGCCGTGAACGTGGAGCCGCGGCCCGGTTCGCTCGTCATCGTGAGTCCTCCGCCCATCAGTTCGCAGAGGCGCCGCGCAATCGGCAGACCCAGGCCCACGCCGCCGTAGCGTCGCGTCAGCGAGTCGTCACCCTGGCCAAACGGTTCAAAGATGCGGCCGGCTGCCGCGGGCGCGATGCCGATGCCGGTGTCGCGCACGGACATCGCCAGCGGACGCCGAACGAACGCCGCCATGCCGTCAATTGCCGGGCAGGCAATCTCCACCTCCACGCCGCCCCGCTCCGTGAACTTGATGGCGTTGTTCACGAGATGCGCGAGGATCTGGCCCAAGCGCGCCGGATCGGTTTGGATCACCTCCGGCACCTCCGGCCGGATCACCCATCGCAGGGTGAGACCTTTGACGCCGGCGAGCCGTTGCAGTGGTTCGCAAGTCCGGGTCACGAGTTCCCGCAGGACGCAGGCGGCTTCTCGCAGGGCAAAATCGGAGGACGTGATCTGCACGAACTCAAGCATGCCCTCCACGATGCCGAGCAACGATTGTCCGCCCCGGTCAATGTGATCGAGAAACTCCCGCTGTTCGGCGTCCAGCGACGTCGCCTGCAGCAGTTGGGCGAATCCCAGCACTTGGTTCAGCGGGGTGCGGACCTCGTGGCTCATCGTGGACAGGAAGCGGTTCTTCGCTTCGGCCGCGGCCTCCGCCGCCTCCTTGGCCCGCCGCAGGTCCTCCGCATTGCGCCGGCGTTCGGTAACGTCGCGCAGGGTGAGAATGCGCGCCAGCGGGCGTTCCGGCCGCTCGCCCACCGCCAGGACGGTCAATTCGAAGCTCTCAGCGCCGATGCGCACTTCCGTCTTGCCGGCGGTATGACGGTCGAGCGCGGCGACCACCTCCGGCCACGGCGCCAGAGCTGCGGTCGCCGGTCGGCCGGCGAGCCGCTCGGGCGCCGCACCCAACGCCCGGGCCGCGGCCCGGTTGAGATCGACGACGCGGCCGGTCCCGTCGAGCACCACCAGACGTTCAGCCAGGTTCTCGACCAGCGCAGCGCGCGCCACCGGCGCGAGCGCGAAGATCCGGCCCCGCCACATCGCCAGGGTCACCAGTCCGGTCACGATCGGTGAAACGATGGGGCCATAGTTCAATCCCGCCGGCGGCACGCGCCCCAACAGGAACAGCGCGTTGCACGAGACGCCCAGCAAGCACGCCGCGATCATGACTTGGTGGGCACCGCGATCCCAGGGAGTGTCGTCGCGCGTGCGCCAGAGCACCCACACCGCGGCCGCGAAGAAACCCAGAATATAGGCCACCGTGATGACGCCCCAGGGTCCGAGCGAAAATCGCAGCAGCGACAAACCGCCCTGGGTCTCCACCCGGAAGCCGTTCCGAAACAGCAACCCGGATCCGGGCAGGGGCAGCACCAGCAGGAGAACGGTCACGATCGGAACGACGGCCGTCCACCCCAGCCGGCGCCCATAGAGAAATCTCCGGCCGAGGGCATATCGATGGGCCGTTTCATACCACACCAGCCCGTAGAATGGCAGGAACAGGAACCGCAGCCGCAGCAGTTCGATCTTCGACGCCAGGTCCCCGGTGCGCAGATCAACCGCATAGTCGGCCGCCCACAGCACCGCCAGCAACAGGCCGAGCGCAAAAGAATTGGCGGCCG
The DNA here is from genome assembly GCA_046704925.1 of Opitutaceae bacterium. Classification (GTDB taxonomy): domain Bacteria; phylum Verrucomicrobiota; class Verrucomicrobiia; order Opitutales; family Opitutaceae; genus Fen-1467. Next base: position 20,982 of record JBJKRD010000512.1, read on the forward strand.
CCACCCTCAGACGGGTGCGCACCAATGCCACCAGCCCAAGGTTAAAAACCGCAGCAAAGACAAGGCAGTCAACCTGCCACGGAAGATGCATGATGAGTGGGGACGCTGGTCCGCACAGTTGGGGCCCTGGCCGGCACTTTCACGGACCAAATCATCATGCCACAACCCGCGTTCCGGAGCCACCACCGCCACCACTCTTTTTTGGGCAACCGGGAGGCCGGCCCCGATCGTCCATCCCCGGCACCAAGGCGTCCTGCCACCAATTCCATTTCCTGACGCGCCCGGGCGCTTCCAGGCTCGCGGCGTGCCCCAACGACTGCCGACCCGCGCCGTGTACGGAGTTTCAGCCTCGTCGAAATCATGGTCGTGGTGGTCCCCATCGGATTGCTGGCCGCGAAGGCCGTTCCCGCCATGCTCCGCGATGAGAGACCGTCCGAGGCCTCACGTTTTGTCAGCGATCTGCGCACCTTCCCTGGAGCCTTCCAGACCTTTGCAATGAGAAACGGACGCTGACCGCCGGACGCCCGGCGCGGAGAGGTGCCGGCCGGAATGTCCGGCGAGCTGCGCGATGCGGACTGGATGAGCCGCAACTCCCTGGGTGGCCTTTGGGATTGGGACTATAATGTCTCCGGACACACGGCGGGGATCTGCACGGTCGATGTGACCGCGGGCGACGCCGAAATGAAGGCGATCGATGCCACGCTCGATGACAGCAATCTCGCCACGGGGATTTCGTCAAGATCAGTGCGGACCGCTACACGTACATCCTGCAAAAGTAGGACGCCCGACTCTCCCCGGATTGGCGACGAGTCACCCGGCGGGTGCCCGCGCCTTATGAGGGGGCCCCCAGGACACCGGTCACCGTCGCGAGCAACTCGTCCCGGGTGAACGGCTTGGCGACCAGGCCGTCGGCTCCGAGGCCCTGGGCCGTGGCCAGCGAATCGCCTCCGGTAACCCGGCCGCCGCCATACACAGCGATGATTTTCGAATCCGGTCGAATCCGGCGCACCGCGGCAATGACCTCGCCGCCGCCCATTCCCGGCATGACCACATCCGTCATGACCAAGTCGAAAGCCTGACGCCCAAACAATTCGAGCCCTTCCTGCCCCCCGCCCGCCGTGACTACCTCGTAACCCGACATCCGCAGCAGCGCGCTGGTCGTCAGGCGAATCTGTTCTTCATCGTCTATGAGGAGTATTCGGGTCATCAGGGACTCCTATTCAACACGCCGCAGGCGAGCGACCCGATACACGTTACTCCCGGAGGCAGGCGATGGCAACTCCCGCGAAACAGGATCGGCCGGCTTCGGCCGTGGGTTGGCTTGCCGTTCGCCGTGGTTTGTGTCTCCTATCTGCCGCGGTGCCCCTCCCGGATCGCCCTCCCCCGTCGCACGCCTGGCGCTGGCTGCCGCCCGTGGCGGCCCTTATCGTCCTCTTTCATCTTCTTCCCGTCGGGGCGGTCCTCGACCGCGCCTTTCTTGATTTCGCCAGCCGGCGGCCGCTGCGCGACCCGGCGCCCCCGGATGGTTCCGCCCTGGTGCTCATCGACGATGCGACCATGCGCGTGCTGGGGCGTGAACCGTACGGGCACCGGTGGCCGTTTCCGCGCGCCGACTTCGCGGGGCTGATCGCCGCGCTCGATCGGGCTGGCGCCGCGCGCATCGTGCTCGATTTCACCTTCTTCGACCAGTCGAACGAGCCTGCGCAGGACCTGCTCCTGGCCGGCACGGCGGCCGCCGTCCCTTCGGTGGTGCTGGCGCGTACCAGCCGCGAGGGCCCGGTCTTTTGGACGCGGAACTTTGTTGCGAGCCATCCCGGCCTGTTTCGCCACTCCCGGGCGGGTCTGGTGGATTTTCACCCCGATGAGGACGGGATATCGCGACGGTACGACGTGCCGGACTCACTCGCGGCTCTCGCCTGCGATCCCCCCGCCACCGTTCCCGGCGGAATCCTGCACTGGTACGGTGGACTCGACAAACTCGCGGCAGGCGGTCGGGTCCCGGTGCTTTCCGCCGCCCGATTCATCGTTCGCGGCATCGATACCATCGATCAGGTGGCGCAGGAGGCGCCGGATCTGACGCCCGCCGAAATTGGCCATGCTTTGGCGGCGTTGCCGCCGCTCTCCGGCGATCCGGCGTTCGCCGCGGTCCGCGGCCGGACCGTGTTCGTGGGTGCCAACGCCGCGGGCACCTTCGACGTCAAGCCGACGCCGGTCAGCCGGATCGATCCGGGTGTGCTCATTCATTGGACCGCCTGGGCCGACCTGAAGGCCGGCAGCTTCATCAGACCATTGCCACGGTGGGTCGCGCTCACCGGCGGCCTGCTGGTGGCCGTCCTGGTCGGTTGGGCAGCCCGCCGCCGCCACGGCTTGGCAGCCCCGGGTTGGACGGCGGGCGGCCTCGCCGTGGGGTGCCTCCTCGCGGCTTACGTCGCGCTCTCGGCCGGCTGGTTCCTGGCGCCGGCCACCCCGGTGGCCGCCGCCGTGTTTTCCCTGCTCGGCGTCACCACCGAGGGCTTTGTTGTCGAACGCCAGCGAAAACGTGCTGTGCAGGAGATGTTCGGCAGCTACGTGGCCCCGGAGGTTGTCGACCTGCTGGTACGGGATCCGCGGGCCATCCGCCTGGGCGGTGAGCGCCGGGAGCTTACCGTGCTGTTCTCCGACCTCGCCGGCTTCACGGACCTGTCCGAAAAGATCCCGCCCGAGCAACTGCTGGTCATCACCAACCGCTACCTGCAGGAAGTCAGCGACGGCCTGTTGGAGGGCGGCGCCTATATCGACAAATACATTGGCGATGCGATCATGGCAGTGTTCGGCGCCCCGCAGGCGCGGGCGGATCACGCGCTCGCCGCCTGCCGGAGCGCCCTCGCGGCGCAGCGCATTCTGAGCCGAATCAACGTCGATTTCGAACGGGACCACGGCCGAACGCTGCACATGCGCATCGGGGTCAACACCGGCCCCATGATTGTCGGCAACCTGGGCTCCACGCGCAAACGAAACTACACGGTCCTCGGCGACGCCGTGAACCTCGCCTCGCGGCTCGAAGCCGCCAACAAGGAATTCGGGACCACCATTCTCCTCGGCGAAATCACGGCGCGCGCGGTCCAGGGCCGGTTGGTCACCCGACCGCTCGCCCGGCTCCGCGTCAAGGGGAAGACCGAGGCCGTGGAGGTGCACGAGCTGGTCGGCGAACCCGGGACGCTCACGGGCGCGCAGGAGGCATTTCTGGCCGCCTACGGCGCGGGCTACGCCGACCTTTGCGCCCGCCGGTTTGCCGGGGCCGCCGCCGGCCTCGCCCGCGCCCGCGAGTTGCGTCCCGACGATATCATGGCCCGAACTTGGCACCAACGGGCGGACGAGTATATTCAGCGTCCCCCGTCCCCCGACTGGCAACCATTGCTGAAACTCGAGTCCAAATGAAGCTACCCCTCCTCCTGCTGGCGGCCGCCGCCCTCGCCGCCCCGGCCTACGCGGGTTTTTCGCGCGGCGGCGCCGCCTACACCAAATGGGCGGAAACGAGCCTGCTCGCCGCACCATCCCCGCTGGCGCATGCCGTGGCGCGCGTTGGCTTCGCCCAGAAACTGAAGATCGAGGAGGTGCGTGGCATCTGGCTGCGGGTGCACGATGGCCGCAATACCGGCTGGGTCTTCGCCGGCAACGTGGCGGACCAGAAGCCCGCCGAGAACCGCGGGCTGGACGGCCTGCCCATCTCCGCCAGCGAAACTTCGGCGACCGCCGCCGCCCGGCCCCTGGCCCCGGCCGCCAACAATTATGCGCAGCGGCGCGGCCTCGGCCAGGCGCGCGTCGACGTCGACTGGCTGGTGCATTTTGACGCGGCGATCAGCGCCGCCGAAATCACCGCCTATATGCGGGCCAACAAAAAGGGGGAGTATCAATGAATCCGGGTCGCCTTCTGCCCCTGTGCTTCGCCCTGATCCTGGGCCCCGGACTCCGGGCCCAATTCGGGTTGGGCAAGCTCGATTTCGGCAAGATCACCAAGGCCCTCGATACGGCCAAGGACGTGGGCAAGATGGCCAAGGGCGTGGCCGGAATCGGCCCTGAAGAGGAACGGGTGATCGGCGGTTCGGTGGCGGTCGAGATTGTGGGCGCCTACGGCGGCCTGGTCCGCGATCCCGCGATCAACCGCCGGGTCGACCTGATCGGCCAGACCCTGACCCGCTGCTCGGACCGCCCGGAGCTCGCCTGGCGGTTCGGCGTACTCGCCAGCAACGACGTCAACGCGTTTTCCGCCCCGGCGGGATATGTCTTCATCACCCGCGGCCTGTACCGCCTGGCCGCCACCGATGACATGCTGGCCGGCGTGCTCGCCCACGAGATCGAACACGTCTGCGAACGTCACGCCCTGGCGATCGTGGCCCGCGGCCAGTTCATCGAGGGCGCGGCCGACATCGCGAAAAGCCAGAGCGCCCAGGTGGCCAACCTCGAGGGCCAGTTGCAGCAGTTTGACCTCGGAATCAAGAAGATCACGAACACCCTGTTTACGGTCGGCTTCGATCCCCAGACGGAATTCGTCGCCGATCGCAAGGGACGCGACCTGGCCGCGCTCGCCGGCTACGCTCGGGACGGGCTGCTGCGCACGCTGGAGCTGCTGGAGCGTCAGAATCCCGCCGAGCAGAAACACATCTTCTCCACCCATCCGCCGCTGCCGGAACGAATCCACCGGCTGGAAGGCGGTTGATCCCGCACCCGGATGGCGCGAACGCTCTCCGGCAGGCTAGATGTTGATGGCTTCGCCGGTGACCGCCGCGGCGGCCTCCATCACGGCCTCGCTGAACGTCGGATGCGGGTGCACGGTGCCGTGGATTTCCTCCACCGTTGCCTCCAGGTTCATGGCCAGGCTGTACTCCGCGATCAACTCCGTGGCCTCGGCGCCGATCACGTGCGCGCCCAGGATTTCCCCGGTCGTCGGATCGCTGAGCACCTTCACGAAGCCATCCACCTCGGAGGTCGCCACGGCCTTGCCCGCAGCGAGAAACGGGAACCGGCCCACCTTGTAGGCCAACCCCTTGTCCTTCGCCGCCTTCTCGGTCAGGCCGATGCTCGCGATCTGCGGCTGGCAGTAGGTGCAGGCCGGGAAATTCTTGACCTGCCGCGGCGTGCCGTGGCCGAACATGCCGTTGACGGCATTGACCGCACGAAAAGTCGCCACGTGTGCCAGCCAGGGCGGCCCGACGATGTCGCCGGCCGCGTAAACGCCCTTCACGTTGGTTTCATAATTGGCGTCGACCTTCACAAAACCCCGGTCGAGGTCGAGCTTCACCTTGGAAGAGACGGCCCCCTCAAGGTTGGCCACCACCCCCACCGCCACGAGCACCGTCTCGACCTCCAGGGCCTGGCGCTGCTCGCCTTTCACAAGATCGAGGGTCACGGAGCCCTTGCCGACCTTGATGTTTTCCGCCTTGGTGCCCGTGTGGATGACCAGGCCCTGCTTCTCGAAGATCCGGTGCAGCAGGCGGGAAACCTCCTCATCCTCGGCCGGCACGATCTGCGGCAGCAGTTCGACCAAAGTCACCTTTGAGCCGAAGGCGTTGAGGAAATAGGCGAACTCCACGCCGATCGCCCCCGCCCCGATGATCGCGATCGAAGCCGGCGGCCGGGCCCGCGGCACCAACGCCTCGCGCGAGGTTATGATCCGTTCGCCGTCCACCGGCAGGCCGGGCAGTTGCCGCGCCTTGCAGCCCGTGGCGAGCAGAACCTTGCCGGTCCTGAAGAACTTGCCGGCGTGCTCGCCCGCGGTAATCTCGACCATCCCCGGCACCGTCACCTGGCCGCGGCCGAGGAAGTAGTCCACCTTGTTCTTGCGGAAGAGAAATTCCACCCCCCGGGCCATCTGATCCGCCACCCCGCGGGAGCGCTGCATGACCTTTTCAAAGTCAAACCCGGCGCCCTGCACTTGGAGGCCGAATGTCTCCGCCTTCTGCATCTTGAGGTAAAGCTCGGCGCTCTTGAGCAGGGCTTTCGACGGTATGCACCCCCAGTTGAGGCAGGTGCCGCCCGCGCGCTCCAGTTCGATGCAGGCGACCTTGCCACCAAGCTGGCCCGCGCGAATGGCCGCCGCATAACCGGCCGGGCCTCCGCCGATGACGATCAGGTCATAGGTAGTGGTGTCAGACATAAGTGCAGATTGCAGGATTTTGGCGCGGGGGCAACCGTCGCCGCCCCCCTTGCACGGGTCAACGGGAATCTCGGCGCGCTCCGTATCGCCCGGCATCACGCAGGAGCAATTGAATCGTCATTCCGCGGGAAGCGTGATAACAGCCGACCCATCAAAACATAGTAGTGGGGAGAGCCGCTGTCCCGTGTCCGGCCCGCGACGGCGACGCCCCGCCAAACCCTCAAATGTTGGAGTTAACCACATGTCGCAGGATCTGGGCGAGTTTCTCGCCGCACTGAAGCATCGCAATCCGTCTGAGTTCGAGTTCCACCAAGCCGTCACCGAGGTCGCCAAATCGGTGTGGCCCTTCCTCGACCGCAACCCGCGGTACCGGGAGGCGCGCATCCTCGATCGCATGATCGAGCCCGAACGGATTATCACGTTCCGGGTCACCTGGTCGGACCGGCAGGGCCGGGTGCAGATCAACCGCGGCTACCGCGTCCAGATGAACAGCGCCATCGGCCCGTACAAGGGCGGGCTGCGCTTCCACCCCTCGGTCACGATCGGCACGTTGAAGTTCCTGGCCTTCGAGCAGGTGTTCAAGAACGCCCTGACCACGCTGCCCATGGGCGGCGCCAAGGGCGGCTCCGACTTCGACCCCAAGGGCAAGAACGACGACGAGGTCATGCGTTTCTGCCAGGCGTTCATGAACGAGCTCGCCCGGCACATCGGGCCGGACACCGATGTGCCCGCCGGCGACATCGGCGTGGGGGGACGGGAGATCGGCTTCCTTTTCGGCCAGTACAAGAAGCTGCGCAACGAGTTCACCGGCGTCCTCACCGGCAAAGGCATCAATTGGAGCGGCAGCCGCATCCGCGAGGAAGCGACCGGCTACGGTCTGGTGTATTTCGTCGAGGAAATGCTGCACACCCGCTCCAACAGCATCGCGGGCAAGACGGTCGCCATTTCCGGCTCGGGCAACGTCGCGCAATTCGCGGCCGAGAAGGCCCTGTTGATGGGCGGCCGGGTCGTCACGTTTTCGGATTCGAACGGCTGCGTCCACGATCCCGAGGGCGTCGACGCCGAGAAGCTGGCTTTCGTCAAGGACCTCAAGAACGTACGGCGCGGGCGCATCGCCGAGTACGCCCAGCGCTTTCGCTGCGCTTATCACGAGGGGGCCCGGCCCTGGGACATTCCCTGCGAAGTCGCCCTGCCCTGCGCGACGCAGAACGAATTGAGTCTCGACGACGCCCGCACCCTGCTGAAGCACGGCTGCATCTGCGTCGGCGAAGGAGCGAATATGCCCTGCACGCTGGAAGCGGTGGATCTTTTCCTTGGGCAGAAGACCCTGTTTGGCCCCGGCAAGGCCGCCAACGCCGGCGGCGTGTCCGTGAGCGGCCTGGAAATGACCCAAAACAGCACCCGCCTCCAATGGTCCAGCAACGATGTGGACAAAAAGCTGCATGAAATCATGAGCGCGATCCACAACCAGTGCGTCCGCTTCGGGGAGCAGGACGGTTGGGTCAACTATGTCGACGGCGCCAACATTGCCGGTTTCCGCAAGGTGGCGGAGGCCATGATGGATCAGGGCCTGGTCTGAACCGGCGGTGTCAACCGCACGCGTGCCGGCCGACTTCCTCCCGCGTCCCGGCGGGGGGCGCCGGCGCCCCGTCGGGGGGGCGGCGCCGCCCCCGCCCCCCGCAGTCGCTCAACTCGTCGGCTT
>JBJKRD010000513.1:0-2653 GCA_046704925.1 Opitutaceae bacterium
GGAGGTGCTGGAGGCGACGGCGGAGGCGCTCATCCTCAGCCGGCCCCTTGGTCCGGTGGTGCCGATGTCGCCGGCCGCGATCGAAGAACTCCGCCGCGTGTTCGGCGTCGCCTGAGGCGACCCGGCCGCCGGCCGACGGAGCGGATCACGGGAAGGCCGCCGGCGAGCGGGGAATGGCGCGTAGGAAGCGCGTTTCGGCCTCCGCCGGGCCTGCGGCCGACCGGTGTGCGCAATCCAAACTTGAGCGAGGTGCTTTCCCGTCGCGTCGCCGCCCCGGCATCCGGCTCAATACACGTCGAACGAGTGCGGGCTCATCGGGAAGATCGGAAAACCGAGACGGCGCGAGCTGACGCGTTCGACCTCCAGGGCCACCTCGTAGTTGTGGGACAGAAAGTGGAGGAACTCGACCTTGTTGAGATACAGGCAGGTGAGCGGACCCTTGGCCGTCACCTGGGCGGTCGTGGGGCTGTTCTGCAGCATGCCGATCTCGCCGAAAAACTCGCCGGTGGTGACGGTCGCGACCCGCCGGCCGCCGCGCGTGATCACCGCGTTGCCCTCGTAGATCATATAGAGCCGGTGATTGTCCTGGCCGCTGCGCAGGACGATCTCACCGTCGGGGAAATTGGCCAGGGTGCTGAGCGATGCGAAGCGGTTGAGCGCCTGGGCGTGCCAATGCCGGCAGAGCGGCACGTCCCGGAGAAACGGAACGCGCAAGACGAACGCGTGGGCCACCTGGGGCTCGAGCCGGCTCAGGACCTTTTCCTGCAGCACCTGGTGGGATAGGGCCAGCGCCACCAGCGGCGTGCGCGTCTTCAGGCGCCAGCCGTTCGGGCGGGCTTCGATCAGGTTCTCCGCGCCGACCAGATCCCCTTCGATCGCCTGCCAGGCGCGCTCATTCCGTCCGGTCGGTCCGCGGCGGAAAACGTCGACCGAGCCGCTCACAATCAACCACGCCTCCGTCGGCGGACGGCCGAAGTCGGCCAGGCGGTGCCGGGCGGGAATGACGACCGGCCGGAGCGAGCGGGCGAGTTCGTCCCGCTCCGGGGGCGGCAGGCGCTGACAGATCGCCGAGAGCATGATGGCGGCGGAGATGTTCTCGTCGGTCACCGGCTCGAACGGCCGCAGGCGGCGGGCCTTGCGCAGATGGCGGGTGGCGATCAGCCGGCGCGCCGGATCGCGGACCCGGGCCGCAACCACCAGGTAAGCGAAGGCGAGCAAACCGGCGGCCACGATGGCGGAGAAGATCAGCGCCGCCAGGCGCCAAAAACGCCAGTCATGCCAGACGGCGCCCAAAGCGATCCCGGCGGCGTCGAAACCAAGCTGCAGCACGGTCGCCGCCCACAGGAGACCCCAGACGATGCGCAGGGCGACGACGCGGGAATCGAAATGCTGGCGGGCGGCCCGAAACAGCCCCGTCCACGTCCGATTGGGCGCAAACAGCATGTGGTGCGACGTGTCGAGCAGCGGATGGCCCCGGGCGGCCGTGATGATCTCGTTGGCCGCGCCGCCCAGGACGGGTCGCAGCATGACCAGCAGCGCGGCCAGCGGCAGCAGGGCCCAGGATGGGCGCCACCAGACGAGCGCCGCCGCGCACGCGGCCGCAGGTGCCAAGCGGGCGAGCTGCGCCTGCAGCCGGGTCGCCCGGCTCATGATCCGGAGGTCCGTCAGGTTGACGGTAAAGCGGGGCACCAGCCACGTCCACCGGAGGCGCGGACGGTAGATGTCGCCGTCGGCGTACCAGAGCGTGGAGGCCGCGATGGCGTTGCCCAGGCTGATCGCGAGCACGATGACCGCCCAACCGACGCCCAGCGCGACGAGCAACGGATCGCGGGCGAGGCCGGAAAGATCCGGCGGCCGCATCCAGGCGGAGACCAGGGCGGCCACGACGGCCAACCCGCCCAGCCAGCCGCCGATCAACCCGGGGATCCTCGCCTGCCACGAAACCGCCGGTTGCAGGATCCCGTGGGAGGCGGCGCGCTGCAGGATGCCGGCCTGGTGCGCCTTCAGGATCAGCTCGAAGAGGTCGCGCAGCGCCGGGCTCTTGCGGTCGCGGATGAGCTGCAGCACCACGTCCGGCACCGTCCGCGGCTCGGCGAACTGGCGGAGCACCTCCCACTGCATTTCATCGACCGTCAGGTAACCGCGGTCGTCGAGGGCCTTGATCGTGATCCGGTCGTCCTCCATCTTCCCCGTGGCGATCCGGGGATTGAGGCGAAGCCGTTCGGCCGTCAGCAGCAGCTTGGATTCCACCATGGCGGAGCAAAGACGTCAGAACGGCCTCTTCGTGCCGCGAAACTGCGCCAAGCACGCCGCTGCCGCTTTCAGCAGTTCCTCCTGGTTGAACGGTTTGGCGAGAAAGGGCACCTGGCTGTGCTCGCCCCAGAGATCCTCGGCGCCAATGAAGGCGCTGATGATCAGGAGCGCGATGTTTGCCGACTGCTGATGCACCCGGCGGAGAAACGTCAGCCCGTCCATCTGCGGCATCATGACGTCCGAGATGATCAGATCGACATTCCAGTTGACCGACTCAAGCCAGGCGAACGCCTGGGGGGGATTGACGGCGGTGTGCACCTGGTAGCCGGCGCCCGTCAGGGCGGAGGCCATGAAGCCGAGCAGCGCCTCCTCGTCGTCGACCACCAAGACGGTGATGGGG
>JBJKRD010000514.1:0-5147 GCA_046704925.1 Opitutaceae bacterium
ATCGCCCGGCGTCAAAACCTTCGACATTTGACCTTGGCCCGCTACGGTTTAGCGCCCCGGCCATGAAAGCGTTCTACATCACCACCGCCATTGACTACGTCAACGGGCCGCGGCACCTGGGTCATGCCTACGAGAAGGTGCTGGTGGACGTGATCGCGCGTTTCCGGCGGCTGATGGGGGACCGCGTTTTCTTCCTCACCGGCACCGACGAGCACGGGCAGAAGGTCCAGATGAGCGCCCGGCAACGCGGGCTCGAGCCCAAGGCGCTGGTCGACGAGCTGACCCCGCTGTTCCGCAACCTGTGGGCGCGGCTGGGCATCTCGAACGACGACTTCGTGCGCACCACCGAGGCGCGGCACACCCGCGTGGTGCAGGCGGTGCTCCAGCGTTTGTACGACCAGGGATTGATCTACCGGGCGGAGTACCGGGGTTACTACAGCGCCCGGCAGGAGCAGTTCCTGCAGGAGAAGGAACGGCAGCCCGACGGCACCTGGCCGGAGATCTTCGGCGAGGTCACCGAAATCGTGGAGCCGAACTACTTCTTCAAGCTGCGCGCCTACCAGGAATGGCTGGTGGCGCACCTCCAGCAAAACGAGGATTTCATCTTTCCCCGCTTCCGCCAGAAACAGGTCCTCGAATTCCTCAAGGAGCCGCTCAACGACCTGTGCATCTCGCGGCCCCGCGAACGCCTGGCGTGGGGCATACCGCTGCCGTTCGATGCCGACTTCGTGACCTACGTGTGGTTCGACGCCCTGCTGAACTACATCAGCGTCATCTGGAAGGACGGCGGGCCGGATCCGGCGTTCTGGCCGGCCGATTTCAACGTGATCGGCAAGGACATCCTCGTCCCGGCGCATGCCGTGTACTGGCCGATCATGCTGCACGCCGCCGGTCTGGAGCCGCCGAAGTCCCTGCTGGTGCACGGCTGGTGGCTGTTGAAGGGCGGACAGAAGATGTCCAAGAGCACCGGGGTCGTGGTCAATCCGCTCGACCTGGTGGATCGATTCGGCGCCGACGCCTTTCGGTATTTCCTGATCCGCGAGATGAACGTCGGCCAGGACAGCGAGTTTTCCCTGGAGCTATTCCTCAGCCGCTACAACAGCGATCTCGCCAACGACCTGGGCAACCTGGTCAACCGCGTCCTGAACATGACGGGGCGCTACGCCGGGGGTGTCGTGCCCGCGGCCGGGCCGGCGACGGCAGGCGAGCGCGAACTGCAGAGCTTGTGGGACCGCACCCGGGGCGAGGCGATCGCGCTCAATGAGGGATTCCAGTTCCACACGGCGCTCGACCGCGCGTTCACCTTCTTCAAGGCGATCAACCGCTACGCCGAGACGCAGGCGCCGTGGAAGCTGGCCAAGTCGGCCGAGGCCGGCGATCAGGCCCGGCTGCGGACGGCGCTGGCCACGATGGCGGAGGCGCTGCGATTGGGCGCGACGCTGTTGGCGGCCGTGATGCCGACGACGACGGGCAAGGTGCAGGCCGCCCTGGGGCATGAACCGGGCGCGAACTGGCGCGACGAACTGGTCTGGGGCGAACGGCTGCGGGACCGCCGGGTGCAGGCCGGTTTGGTGCTCTTTCCGCGGCCGGAACCGGCACCGGCGGCCGGCGGCCATCGGTGACCCGTGGTTCCGCCGCGCAGCGCCGAAGGCCGGCCGTCCCACCATGACCATCCTGCCCCTTGATCCGTCGGCCAACCCGACGCCCGAGGCCCTGCGGCAGTTCCTGGAACACTGTCGTGCGGCGGCCGCGGGCGACGGCCGGCCCCGCCTGGTCAGCATCACGCTGGAGGTGGAGCCGCTCGATCCGCTGGCGGTGCTGGAATCGATTTTCGAGGCGTCGGAGCTCCACTTCTATGCCGAGCGTCCGGCGCAGGGCTGGGCGGTGGCCGGCGCCGAGGCGGTGTTGACGTTCACGGCCCAGGGGCCCGACCGGTTCGCGGGGGGGCGCCGTTTCATGGCCGACGTGCTGGCCCGGACGATTGCCGTCGGGGATGCCGGCGCCCCGTTTGGCGGTCCGCACTTCTTGGGCGGGTTCAGCTTCTTTGGTCAGGTGGAAGCGGGCGAGGCCTTTCCCGCCGCGCTGCTGTTCGTGCCGCGGTGGCAGGTGGCGCGCAGCGCGGACCGGACGGTGGCCGTGGCGAACCTCGTCGTCGAGCCGGACGCGGACCTCGCCGCGCTGACGGCGAAAGTCTGGCACGCCCACGGGAAATTCCGGGCGTTCGATTATTCGGCGCCCGATTTCGCGGACCAAGGCGCGGCCGCGCCGGACGCGGTCGCCGAGGTGGGGGATGCGGACGGCTTCCGGCGCAGCGTGGCGCGCGCCGTGGCGATGATCGGGGAGCGGCGCTTCGAGAAGATCGTGCTGGCCCGCTGCCGGGAATTGGCGGCGACCGAACCGTTGCACCCCCTGCGGGTGCTGAACGGCCTCCGCCAGCGGTTCCCCGATTGTTATGCGTTTTCGTTCTCGAACGGTCGCGGCCAGAGTTTCATCGGCGCCAGTCCCGAGCGGCTCCTCCGCGTGGAGCAGGGTCGCCTGCTCACGGAAGCGCTGGCCGGTTCGGCGCCGCGAGGCCCCACGGCCAGCCAGGATGCCACGCTGGGCGGGGCGCTCCTGCGCAGCGAAAAGGACCTGCGCGAACACCAACTGGTGGTGGATTCCATCGTGCGCCGGCTCGGGGAGCTGGGGGTGCGGCCGGCCGCGGCCGCGCGGCCGGCCCTGCGTCGCCTGGCGAATATTCAGCACCTGCACACGCCGCTGCGCGCGCCCGTCCCGGAAGGCGTGCGCCTGCTGGACCTGCTCGAGCGCCTGCACCCGACGCCGGCGGTGGGGGGGTCGCCGCGCGCAGCGGCGTGCGCCCAGATCCGGGCCCTGGAGGGGTTCGCGCGCGGACTCTACGCCGGCCCGCTGGGTTGGATCGATGCCCGCGACAACGGCGAGTTTTTTGTCGGGATCCGTTCGGCGCTCGTCGATGGAGCCCGGGCCCGGGTTTACGCGGGCAACGGCATTGTCGCGGGCTCCGATCCGGAGCGGGAGTTTGCCGAGACGGAATCGAAGTTCCGCGCGCTGCTCGACGCCCTCCTGGCGTAAAGGTCGAAGCGGCCCTGCGTCGGCACGGAATCCTGGAACCCGGGCGACGGCGCGGAGCCCGTCGTCCAGTGTCGCTCAGGCGCCCGCCTTGGGCCGGCCGACGGGAATGACCGCCAGCGGTTGCTCCGCCTCGGGCAGGTCCAGCAGGCCCTGCAGGGCGCGATCGTCGAACGCGCCCACAAAGGTGGCGCCCAGGCCCAGGGCCACGGCCTGGAGGCACAGATTGGCTCCCGCCTGCCCGGCCTCCATGTGCACATAGCGGTGGCCGCGCAGGCCGTATTTGTCGGTCGACCGCTCGTAGACGGCGGCGATGACGACGATCATTGGCGCCTCCCGGATCCAGCTTTGCCCGACGGCCGCCGCCGCGACAAGCGGCCGCAGGTCGCCGTCGGCCAGGCGGGTCAACGTGTGATCCTGCGGGCGATAATGGTAGATGCCGGGGCCCAGATGCTCCACCCGTCCGAGCACGGCATATGTCTCCAACGGATAGAGCGCGCCGGCGGACGGGGCCGTCCGGTAACCCTCGGGATGGCGGATGCCCTGAACCGCCCACAGCAATTGCGCGAGATTCGCCAGGGTCAAAGGTTCGTCGCGGAATTCGCGAACCGAGCGACGATCGGCCAGCGCGGTTTCCACCGGCAGGCGTCCATCGCGAACGGGCGCGGGGAGAGTCGAGGTCATGGGCGGCGGGGCGGCTTCTGGAGGCCCTATTGCAACGGTGTGGCCACTGGCCCGCAACCATCTTCTGGGATGACCGCCCTGATTTGCTTTTCCCGCGGGAGCGCCGGGGCTTGGCGGCCGCGGTTTCGCGGTCCACGAATCGGCCCGGGCCTGCGGCACCGGTGGCGAACCGGGCCGGCGCCGACGGGCGCATCCGGACTGAAAGACGCCCATTCGCTGGTTGCATCGTCGGTTTCCCTGGGTGTGGATGGGAGGCGACGGCCATGCCGGACGACACCCTCGATTTCCGCAACCCGAACTCGCTCTGGTGCAGCGTCATCGTCGAGACGCTGGCCCGCCTGGGGCTGCGGCACGCCGTGATCGCCCCGGGCTCGCGTTCCACGCCGTTGACCATCGCCTTCACGCGGCATGGGTCCATCGAGACCATTCCGGTCCTGGACGAACGCTCGGCGGCATTCTTTGCGCTCGGACTGGCCCGGCAGCACCGGCGGGCCGCGGCGCTGGTGTGCACGTCGGGCACGGCGGCGGCCAATTTCCTGCCGGCCGTCGTCGAGGCCTACGAGAGCGGCGTGCCGCTGCTGGTTTTCACCGCCGACCGACCGCCGGAGATGCGCGAGTGTGCGTCGGGGCAGACCATCGACCAGCAAAAGCTCTACGGCGGCTACGTCAGGCTCTATCATGAGCTGGCCGTGCCGGAGGCGGATGCGGAGCGCCTGCGGTACGTCCGGCAGACCGTCGTCCATGCCTTCGCGCGCACCCATTTTCCGGTTGCCGGCCCGGTTCATCTCAATGCGCCCTTCCGGGATCCGCTCCCACCCGTCGCGGATGGGCTGACGGAGAAGTTGCGCGGCGCCGTGGCCGTGGAGACGTTCTTCGCGCACCTGGCGGCCGATGGCGAGCCGGCCGCGGGCCCGGGAGACGCCGCGGGTCGCCACGAGGCGAACGCCGCGCAGGTTCGCCTGTCGCCGCTGGACCTGGACTTCGCCCGCCGCTCGCGGGGGGTGATTATTGCCGGCCCCGCGCAACCGGCCGATCCGGTCGCGTATGCCCGGGCCGTGGTCCGGCTGGCAGCAGCGCTGGGTTGGCCGGTGCTGGCGGATGGCTTGAATCCCCTGCGGGGTCGGGTCGGCCCGAACACCTCGCTGATCGTGAATTACAATGCGATCCTGCGCTCGCCGGGATTGGCCGAGCGGCTGCGCCCGGAGGCGGTGGTCGGCCTCGGCGATTGGCCCACGAGCAAACAACTGCGCCAGTGGCTCCAGGCGTGCGATCCGTCCGCCTGGCTCGTGAACGACGATGATCGCAGTCATGACGCGCTGCACCTGCGGACCCGGCATCTGCGGGTCCCGGTCGCGGCGTTGGCCGCGGCCCTGCCG
>JBJKRD010000515.1:0-5523 GCA_046704925.1 Opitutaceae bacterium
AGCGTCGTCAGCGTGAACGCGACCTTCGCCGCCGGGTCGCGCAGGCCCCAGCCGGCAAGGCGCGTTCCGACCAGCCAATCGAGCAGCCGGGTGCCGAGGCGGAACTGGACCGGAGCCCGCTCCGTGAGGGCAGCGGACCAGTTCCGCCGCCGGCGCGTCATCCCCGCGAGGGCCAACCACAGCACCGCGAAGGACACACCCACGCCCCAGATTCCGAGCATCCACGCGCGGCGGGTCCCGCCCATCAACGCCTCGTCCAGGCCGAGGAACCACGCGGGCGGAAACAGGTACGGCGCCGCCGGCGCCTGGGCGATCCGGTCGACCGCGGCCTGAACGCCGAAGTGGATGACGCCCGCCACCGCCGCCGCCGCGGCGGCCGCAAGGAAGACGATCACGCCCTGCCGCCCCCGCCAGGTCCGCCAGGCCAGGCGGGCCTCGTGAACCAGCAGGGTGCATCCCAGGCAGAAGCCCACATTGACGACGATCGCGACGCCATGGGCCACGGGGAAGAGCGGATGCCCGTGACCGGAAAACGTGCCGAGCAGAAGCCCCGGGAGATTGAACGCACCGGCCACGACCAGGGCGATTTGTCCCAACACCGTGGCCTTGGCCCAAACCACCGCCCGCAGCGAAACCGGCCGGTGGGAGAGCACCTGAGCCTCGTGACGGTCGTCGAGCATGTCGCCGGACAAATGGAGGAGGTATCCCCCCACCAGGACCATCGTCGCGACATGAAGGTACAAGGCGAGGGCCCGGTTCGAGCTCAGGGGCAGGAACAGGGTGATCCCTCCGCACAGCGCAAACATCAGGCCGTCGGCGGCCAGCAGCGCCGCGAACGACCGTGGCGGGCCCGCGGACGACGGCTCCGCGGCGGTGGGTCCGCGCAGCACCAGTTTGAGAAAGAGCCTCCGCAGAATCCGGGTCTCGGTCTCTCGGCTCATGGCCTCAGTCGGCGCGCCCGCCGGGTCCGCCGTCGGTCAGCGCCCGGGCCACGTCGGCGACCTTTTGGTCCAGGCTGCCCCTCCCGGTAAGGCGGGCGAAGAGCGTTTCGAGCGTGCCGCTCCTGCCGGCCGCGACCAGATCGTCCAGCGGTCCCTCCAGGACCACGCGACCGCGATCGAGAACGATCAGCCGGTCGCACAGGCGTTCGACGACATCCAGCAGGTGGGAGCTATAGACGATGGTCTTGCCCTCCCCGGCCAGGGTGCGAAGCAACGACTTGAGTCCGGTAGTGGCGTTTGGATCCAGTCCCTCCAGGGGTTCGTCCAGCAGCACCACCGGCGGATTGTGCAGCAGCGCCGCGGCGATCGTCACCTTGCGCCGCATGCCCTTGGAATAGGTGCCGAGCAGTCTTCCGGCCAGCACCCGCCGGTCCAGGTCGAGCAAATCGACCATCCGGAAGATGCGTTTGTGGGCCAAGCCGACGGGGACGGAATACAACGTCGCGATCAACTCGAGAAACTCGAGCCCGGTCAGCGACTCGAACACGGCGTCGGAATCCGGCGCGAAGCCGACGCGGCGCTTCACTTCGACCGGTTGGGTTGTCACATCGAATCCGGCCACGACGGCCGTCCCCGCAGTGGGGGACAGCATGCCGGTCAGCATTTTGAGGATGGTGGTCTTGCCCGCCCCGTTGGGCCCAATCAAACCGACAATCTGACGCGGGCCGACTTCCAGATTCAACGGGGAGACAGCTTCCAGCGGGCCGTAGTGCTTCGAAAGGCCGCGGATCTGGATGGTCGGCAAGGCGCCGGCGGGATCGGGCGACACGCCCGTCGGTGGCGAAACGTCAGCATTCGGGCCGGGTCCGGGCGATGGACGATGATCCTCCACGGCGATCTAGAATGCACTCATGGCAGCGCCGGCGGGCCACGTCGTCGCGATCCCTGCGGGAACAGGCCGCGACCTCCGCGTCGCTTCCGGCGCGGTGCGCGGCCCGCCGGAACTGCCTGGATGAACCATGGAGCGTTTCTTGCCAGCCTCGCGCCGCGGTGTCAATCGACCGACGGCGGGGCGGGGCGGTTGGTGAGCGGAACGATTGACCTACCGCCGGCCGGCAGCGGATGCGTTGGTTTTTCCTCGTCAGGACCCGTAGTTTTCCCGCTTATCGGCGTGTTCCATCATGTCGTCCGGAATGACCTCTTCCTCCGGCAAGCACCGACCGTCAGAGCGGTCACGTCCACAGCCGGCCGAACGGGTGGGGACCTGCCGATGAATCGTGTTCGTCCTGCCGCTTTGCGCTCGCGGCCGGCCCTGGCCGGCGTGGTGTTGGTCGTCGCGGTCGTCGCTGCGTACCTCAATTCCCTGCACGACGCCTTCGTCTGGGATGACGTTCCGACGATCGTCAACGGCACGTGGTACCGGCACCTGGCCACCGTCTTCTCCCACCCCGCGGCAGTCAACACGGCCAGCGGGCGTCCGCTGGTCAGCCTATCCCTCTTCTTGAACTACGCCCTCGGCGGGCTGAGCCCCGTGGGTTTTCACGTTTTCAACGTGCTCGTGCACGTGGCGGCGGCCCTGGTCCTTTTCGGGTTCGTCCGCCGGCTGGCCCTGCTGCCGCGCTGGAGCGGTCGCTTCGAAGATCACGCCACCGGCCTGGCTCTGGGGGTGTCGGCGGTGTGGGCCCTCCATCCGCTGCAAACCCAGGCGGTCACGTACATCATCCAGCGCTCCGAGTCGTTGATGGGGCTGTGCTACCTGCTGACCCTGTATTGCTTCCTTCGCGGGGTGGGAGAGACCGGCAGACCAGGGACTGCGGGACCACAGACCACACGACCACAGACTGCTGAAAGTCGTATGGGCCCGGCGACGAGCGCCGGCCCTACACCGGAACGACGGAAGGCAGATCAGAGAGGTCCGGTGGTCCGACGTCCGTGGTCCGGTGGTCCCGCGATCTGGTATGCCCTTTCCGTCCTTGCCTGCGGACTGGGCATGACGGCCAAGGAGGTCATGGTCTCCGCGCCGGTGGTGGTCCTGCTGTGCGACCGCACCTTTCTGGCCGGATCCTTCCGCCGCGCGTTGGCGTCGCGGAAGCCGTATTACGGCGCGCTGTTCGCCACCTGGCTGATTCTTTTCTGGCTGGTGGCCAGCCTGGGCGGCAACCGCGACGGCAGCACCGGCGGCTTCTCGACGCATGCCGTCTGGCTGCCGTATTGGCTGACGCAGTTCCCGGCCGTCGCCACGTACCTCAAGCTGGCCTTCTTTCCCCATCCGTTGATTTTCCAGTACGGGCAGTTCTGGCTGCCGAATTCGGCGGCCGCCGTGCCGGGCGCGTTGGTCGTGGTGCCGCTGGTGGCATTGACCGTCGTCGCTCTCATTCGCTGGCCGCTGCCGGGATTCTTCGGGTTCTGGTTCTTCTCGATCCTGGCGGTCACCTCGGTCGTGCCCGGCACGGTCGACATGATCGTCGACTACCGCATGTACCTGGCGCTGGCGCCCCTGTGGATGCTCGTCGCCGCCGGCCTTTATCTATGGCGGCCGCGCCTGGCGTTTTTCGTGCTGGGCGCCGCGGCGTTGGCTTTTGGCGCGCTGACCGTCGCGCGCAACCGCGTTTACCGGAGCCCGTTGAGCCTGTGGACCGACAACGTGGCGAAGCGGCCCGGCAACGCGCTCGCCCGGTACAATCTTGCCGTCTCGTTGATGAACGAGCCCGGCCGAGCGGCCGCGGCCGCGGCCCAACTCGAAACCACCATCAAACTGGCGCCCGACTTCGCCTCGGCCCATTACAACCTGGCGTTGTTGCTGGCACAGCAACCCGGCCAGGAGGACCGGGCGATCGCCCACTACGAGGAGGCGATCCGCCTCGCTCCCGCCTATGCGTCGGCACACAACAATCTGGCGGTCCTCTTGCTGCGGCGCGGGGACCTGGCGCAGGCCTGCCGGCAACTCCAATTGGCGGTGCAGTACGACCCGGCCAATCGCCCGGCCTGGCTCATTCTGGTGCAGGTGCTCGAGCGGTTGAACCGGCCGGACGACGCCATCGCCGCCGGCGCGGCCCTGGTGCGGGCGCATCCCGATTTTGCCGATGGCCAGGCCCAACTCGGCATCCTGCTCGTCCTCCGGCACCGGGCGGACGAGGGGATCCCGCACCTGGAGGCCGCCTTGCGCCTGGACCCGGGCCAGTCGGCCGCCCGCTTCTACCTCGGCACGGTGCTGGTGCAACGGGGCGAACGGCTGCCGGAAGCCGTGACCCTGCTGGAAGAGGTGGTGCGGCAGGAGCCGGATTCCGCGGTGGCCCGTTTCAACCTCGGCAACGCTTACCTGGCCGACGGCAGTCGCCTGCAGGACGCGATCGCGCAATTCGCCGCGGCGGTGCGGCTGGACCCGAAATTCGCCGGCGCCCATTTCAACCTCGCGGCGGCGTTGGAGCGGGTGGGCGGCCACCGGGCGGAGGCCATCGCCCAGTACCGGCAGGCCGCCTCTCTCGAACCCGGCGTGGCCGGGAACCACTATCGCCTCGCGCGCCTGCTGGCGGCCGAGCCGGCGACGCGCCCGGAAGCCCGCGCCGAACTGGCCAAGACGCTCGCGCTGAATCCCGCCTTTCCCGGCGCGCAGGCGCTGCTCGACCGGCTGAACGCCGCGGAGAAGTGAGACCGTTGACCCGGTACCCGGGGCTGCCTTGCGGACCTCGGTGGCTCGTGGCAGCGGGTGGTCACGCCCGCGGCCACGCGGACGCCGATGGCGTGGATCCCGCGATTTTCCTTTCAATTATCTGATAAAAGCGGGGAACCGGCCCCAGACGTTCGGATCGATGTCGACTCGGATCTGGAGGGGGAGTTCAGTCCGGGCGTGCGCTCGCGGGGCAAAAGAGTCGGCCAACCCTGAACCAGCGATTCCATGCGAATCCACCTGATCGGGGAGACGTCCAACGTGGTCTTTGGAAAACGGTCCGCCCGGCAGTACGTGATGTATGCCGAGCCGGAGCGGTACTATCCGAGTGCGAGCGAACTCTCGGAGGGCGCCCAGACTTCCTTCCTGTTCGGACAGGTGCGACTCTGGGTGATCAACCGGGAGAAGACCCGGTTGATCCATGTGTATCGGATTTCGCGGCCGTATTTCGACGAAGCGGAATACCAGAAGGCGGTGACCGGCGGGTTCACCGTGCAAAAAGGGGCGGAACGGGCGGCGCGGTGGTTGATCGCGCACGAGCTGGCCAGACGAGTCGACGAAGCCTGAGAGGCGGGTGGGCGCCCGCCGTGCCGGGGCGGGACCCGCGCAGTCTCGCGTTGATCGAGCGGGCCGGTTGGCGACCGAGGCCAGGGACCGGCGATCGGCACGGCATTGCCGGTTTGGGCCTTTCCGCCGTTGAGCCTTGAAGTTTGTTTCGGATTTCGGATTTGGTAGTTCGGGATTGGATGATGTCACGCACGGCGCACCAGACATGAGCGCCAAGACCACAAGGGGCTCCCGCCCGTCGCCAATGGTTGCCGCCGTCGTACTGGCGGTGGCGGTCGTGGCCGCGTACTTCAACTCGCTGCAGGGAGCCTTCGTCTGGGACGACATCAACTCAATCGTCCAGAATCC
>JBJKRD010000516.1:0-2893 GCA_046704925.1 Opitutaceae bacterium
CCCGCGCCCGGCGGGCCCTGCGCCGCGGACGGAAGACGGTGGTGGCGGCGGCCGCGGACGGCGCCCCGCATTACGGCGTCAACACCGGCTTCGGTTCGCTCGCCCGGGAGCGCATCGCCCCGGCCGACCTCGCCCGGCTGCAGCGCAACCTGGTCCGGTCGCACGCCGCGGGCGCGGGCCGCCCGTGTCCGGTGCCGGTTGTGCGCGGCACCATGCTGTGCCTCGCGGCCTCGCTGGCCCGCGGGTATTCGGGGGTGCGCCCGGCGGTGGCGGCGCAGATCGTCGCCTTCCTCAATGCCGGCCTTACGCCCGTGGTGCCGGAGCTCGGATCCGTCGGGGCCTCGGGCGACCTCGCCCCGCTGGCGCATGTCGCGCTGGCCCTGATGGGCGAAGGCCGGGTGTTTTACCGGGGGCGCGAATGGCCCGCGGCCGCGGCGTTGCGCCGCGCCCGGCTCGCGCCGCTCGCCTTCGCGGCCAAGGAGGGCCTGGCCCTCATCAACGGCACCCACCTCATGACGGCGCGCCTCGCGCTCCTGCGCGTCCAGTGGGAAAACGTCCTGCCGGCGGCGCTCGTGGCGCTGGCCATGTCGCTGGACGCGTGCCGGGCGACGGATGCCTTTCTCGACGCCCGGGTCTACGCGGTGCGCAACCAGCCGGGCGCCGCCGCGGTGGCCGCGGAACTGCGCCGGCTGATCCGGCGCAGCCGGATCCTGCCTTCGCACCGCCAGAACGACCCCCGGGTGCAGGACCCCTACTCCTTCCGCTGCGCCGCCATCGTCGTGGGCGCGGTGTGCGACACCCTCGCCGGCGTGTGGTCGGCCCTCGCCCATGAATTGGGCGCCGTGACGGACAACCCCCTGGTCTTTCCCCGGGCCCGGCGCGGCGGCGGGGAGGCGATCGTCGCGGCGGGCAAATTCCACGGGATGCCGGTCGCCCTCCCCCTGGACGTCCTGGCCATCGGTCTGGCCCACCTGGCGGGCATCGCCGAACGCCGGGTGTACCACATGATCTCCGCGTTCGATCCCGAGAGCCACCTGCAGCCGTTCCTGACGCCGCGGCCGGGCCTCAATTCCGGGCTCATGGTCTCCCAATACACCGCGGCCGCCGCGTGCAACGAATTGATCGGGCTGGCCAACCCGGCCAGCGTGGCGAACCTCCCCACCTGCGCCGGCATGGAGGACTACAATTCGTTCGGCCCACGGGCCGCCGCCAAGGCCGAGCGCGCGATGGACCTGGCGACCACCGTGGTCGCCATCGAACTGCTCTGTGCGGCGCAGGGGCTCGAGCGTCAGCGCCCGCTGCGCTCTTCGCCGGCCGTGGAAGCGGCCCACGCCCTGATCCGCCGCCGGGTGAAAAAGCTCACCGCCGACCGGCCCCTCGCCCCCGACATCGAGGAGATTCGAGCCATGATCCGGCGCGGGAGCTTCCGCCCGCTCGTCAAACTCCGCTTCTAGCCATGCCCCGGCGCCCCTCGACCGCCCCCCGCCTCATCCGCGCCCCCCGCGGCTCCCGCCGCATCTGCCGGAGCTGGATCACGGAGGCCGCGATGCGGATGCTCATGAACAACCTCGACCCGGAGGTGGCCGAACACCCGGCCGAGCTGGTGGTCTACGGCGGCCGCGGCAAGGCCGCCCGCAACTGGCCGTGCTTCGACGCCATCGTGGCGGAGCTGAAAAAACTCCGGGACGACCAGACCCTGCTGGTCCAGTCCGGCAAGCCGGTCGGGGTCGTGCGGACCCAGCGGGATGCGCCCCGCGTGCTCATCGCCAACTCCAACCTCGTGCCCCACTGGGCCACCCAGGCGAACTTCGACGAGCTCGAGCGACGTGGCCTCATCATGTTCGGCCAGTTGACCGCCGGCTCCTGGATCTACATCGGGACCCAGGGCATCCTGCAGGGCACCTACGAGACTTTCGCCGAGGCCGGCCGGCAGCATTTCGGCGGAACGCTCAAGGGCCGGCTGTGCGTGACCGCCGGCTGCGGCGGCATGGGCGGCGCCCAGCCGCTGGCGATCACCCTGGCCGAAGGCACCTGCCTGATCGCCGACGTCGACCGGTCGCGCCTGGAAAAGCGCGTGCAGGACCGGTACCTCGACGAGATCGCCCCGTCCCTGGCCGAGGCCGTCGCGCGCGCGCGGCAGTATGCCGGCGAAGCCCGAGCGCGAAGCGTCGGGGTGGTCGCCAACGCGGTCGACCTGCTCGAGTTCCTGCGCGCGCACCGCATCCGACCGGATGTGCTCACCGACCAGACGAGCGCCCACGATCCCCTGCACGGCTACGTGCCGGTCGGTTTCTCGCTGGCCCGGGCCCGCGCCCTGCGCCGACGCGATCCGCAGGCCTACCAGGCGGCGAGCCTGGCCAGCATGAAGCGCCACGGCCGGGCGATGCTCGCCCTGCACCGCGCCGGGGCGAAGACCTTCGATTACGGCAACAACCTCCGGCAGCGCGCCTACGACCAGGGGCTCAAGGATGCGTTTGCGTTCCCCGGGTTCGTGCCCGCCTACATCCGGCCGCAGTTCTGCCGGGGGCGCGGACCGTTCCGTTGGGTCGCGCTGTCGGGCGATCCCGCCGACATCCGGGCGACCGACCGGGCGTTGATGAGGCTTTTCCCGGAGGACCGGTCGTTGCACCGCTGGCTCACCCTGGCCGGCGAACGGGTCGCGTTCCAGGGGCTCCCCGCCCGCATCTGCTGGCTGGGCCTGGGGGAGCGGCACCGGGCGGGGCTCCTGTTCAACCGGATGGTCGCCGACGGGCGCGTCAAGGCGCCGATCGTCATCGGGCGGGATCACCTCGACGGCGGCTGGGTCGCCAGCCCCAACCGCGAGACCGAGGCGATGAAGGACGGCTCGGATGCGATCAGCGACTGGGCCATCCTGAACGCGCTCGTCAACACC
>JBJKRD010000517.1:0-3033 GCA_046704925.1 Opitutaceae bacterium
GCCTGGCGATCGGCGTGGCGGCGGCGAAGGCGCTGGCGCTGGCGTGGCGCCGGCCCCTGCTCGGCGTCAATCATCTCCGGGGCCACGCCTGGTCGCCGTTCATCACCGTGCATGCGGCGGAACCGGCGACATTTGCGGCGCGACGCGACGCGCTGCTGCCCCATCTCGGGCTGATCGTCTCGGGCGGCAACACCTTGCTGTTCGCCATCGACCGGACGCGGCGCCTGTCCGTCCTCGCGACCACCCGGGACGATGCCGCGGGCGAGGCCCTGGACAAGGGCGCAAAGCTGCTTGGCCTCGGCTATCCGGGCGGCCCGTTGATCGAACAACGCGCCGCCGTCGGCCGGGCGGACGCGCACCGGTTTCCCCGCGGCATTCAGCCCAACGATGACCTGTCGTTCAGCTTTTCCGGCCTGAAGACCAGCCTGCGTTACCTGGTGGAGAAACTTTCGACCGACGAGGTCGCCACCCGCCGGGACGACCTCTGCGCGAGCTACCAGCAGGCGGTGATCGACGCATTGGTGAAGAAAACGGGCACGGCGCTGCGCCGCGGGCCGCCGGGCGGTTACGCGAGCCTCGGCCTTTCGGGCGGCGTGGCGAACAACCGGACGCTGCGGGCCGCCCTGGGCGCGCTGGCCGGCGAGCGGCGGATCGTCTTCCTGGCCGCCGAGCCGCGGCACACGGGGGACAACGCGGGCATGATCGCCTTCGCGGCGTGGTGCGATCCCGAGGGCTGCAACCGGTCCGACGGGCTGGCCCTGACGATTCAGCCCGACCTGCCGCTGGCCTGAGCGGGGGCGGCTCCCGGAGTTGGCAATCCCGCCCTTTGTGGTTATGGTCTGCGTGGGGCGGCCACCGCCGGGTCCGGGGAGGCGCCAGGGACGGTACCCGGGCGCCGGACCGCGGGGCGCGCCGCCCGGAGGAGAGGAGGAGTCATGAAAATTCCGCATTTATTCCGCAGTTTGGCGGCGGGGACGCTGATAATGCTGGCGGGCGCGCCGCTTTGGCTCGCACCGGCGGCCGGCCGGGACGCGGCCGGACAACCGGCGGCGGCGAGCCCGTTCCACGTGATCCGGGGCATGGTCAGCGCCAAGACCCCCG
Organism: Opitutaceae bacterium; assembly: GCA_046704925.1. Lineage (GTDB taxonomy): Bacteria > Verrucomicrobiota > Verrucomicrobiia > Opitutales > Opitutaceae > Fen-1467. The sequence goes on from JBJKRD010000517.1 coordinate 1,102, forward strand.
ACCATATGACGGTCGACGGCACGATCATCGACACGCCGGCGACGGTCGATTGCACCCGCGATGGCCGGTCGATCATGCTCCCGGACATTCACGTGGGCGATCGCGTCGAGGCGCACGTCTTTGTCGATCGCGCCCACGGCACGACGCGGGCCCTGGCCATCCGGGTCCTGGGCCGCTAGGGCGCACCGGCGCGGCAGAATTCACCGTCCGGCCGGATCAGCCGTACTCGCGCCGCAGGTTGCTCGGGAGGATGCCGAGCTCCTCGCGGTACTTGGCCACGGTGCGCCGGGCGACGTTGAGCCCCTTCTCCTGGAGGCGGGCGACGATTTCCTGGTCGCTCAGGGGGTGGGCCCGGTCCTCGCCGGCGACGAGGTCGTTGATCATCTCCTTCACGGTCGTGTTCGAGACGGCATCACCGCCCTGCGCCTGATAGCCGGGCGTGAAGAAGTACTTCATCTCGAAGACGCCGTGCGGCGTGCGGATGTATTTGTTGGCGATGGCCCGGCTCACGGTGGTTTCGTGCACTCCGACAGCGTCGGCGATCTGGGTCATGGTCAGCGGCTTCAACCGCGAGACGCCCTGCTCGAAGAACTCCTCCTGGGCCTTGATGATTTCGCGGGTGATGCGTTCGATCGTCTGCTGGCGCTGCGCGATGGAGTTGATCAGGAAACGCCCGGAACGCATGCGTTCGCGGAGATAGTCTCGCTCGGACGGCGACAGCCGCCCGCGGGCGATCAGCTCCTTGTAGGTCTGGCTGAGGCGCAGACGGGGGATGTAGTCGCTGTTGAGCTGCACCAGCCATTTGTCGCCGTCCTTTTCCACGGTGACATCGGGCACGACGACGCGGTTGCTGTCGTCGGCGAAGCGGCGCCCCGGCGCCGGATCGAGCGCGCCGATTTCCTCGAGGGCGACCCGCACCTCCTCGAGCGTCGCCCCGGCGCGACGGGCGATGTCGGGAATCCGGCGGCGGGTGAGCAGCTCGAAATGCTCGCGCACGATCCGGGCGGCGAGCGAGTCGCCGCGCCCCTTGGCCTCGAGCTGGGCCAACAGGCAGTCCTCGAGGTTCCGGGCGCCGATGCCCGGGGGATCGAAGGTCCGGAGCAGTTTCCAGGCGGTCTGCACGTGCTCCAGCGCGAGGCCGGACATGAGCGCGATGTCGGCCGCCGTGGCGGTGAGAAAACCGCGATCGTCCAGGCTGCCGATCAGGAAACGGATGGCGGCGAGCGTCTCGGGGGTCCAGTCCGAGAGCTCCGCCTGTCGCATCAGGTGCTCCTGCAGGGAAGTCTCGCTGACCAGCGAGTCGAAGAAATGCTGGCGCTTCTCGGCCGCCTCGGAGTTGTACGGCTGCGCCCCGCCGGCTTGGGAGAGGTAGTCGCGCCAGTCGTCGTCGAGTTTGTTCAGGACCTCGAACTCGCGGGAGAAATCCATCTCCTCGCGGCGGTCGTCATGGTTGCCGTCCTCCCCGGCGGGCGCTTCGTCGGCATTCCGCTGCTCAAGGCTCACGCCCTCCATCGGCAGCTCTTCCAGGGTGGGGTTGTTCTGCAGCTCCTCCTGGATGACCGAGCGGAGGTCAAGCGCGGCAACCTGGAGGATCTTCAGCGACTGGCGGAGCTGCGGCGCCAGCACCATTTGCTGGGTCTGGCGCTGGCTGAGGTGTTGCTGGAAACCCGGCCCGCTCATGACGTCTCAAGTGCACGTGGAGGAGCCACCCGTCACCTCGCCGGTGCGCTGGAGGAGGCGATGAGGGCGCCCGCATGCTCCGGCTGGCCAAACAGCTCGCGGAGGTAGACGGCCAGCTTCTCATTCGTCGGGCCGTAGCGGTCGCTGTACAGATAAAGCTCAAAATCTGTGAGCAGGTCGGAGCCCGCCTGGTACCGTTTGTCGGGGTAGCGCTCCAGGGTGTTGTGTATGATGCGGTCGAGTATAGCAACG
>JBJKRD010000518.1:0-15852 GCA_046704925.1 Opitutaceae bacterium
TTCAGGCGACTTTCGGCAGATGATGGAGCGCTTCCGCGATCTTCGCCTCCGGATGCTCGTAGTCCTCGAGTTTGCCGGCGAGGTGGTCGTCGTAGGCCGACATGTCGAAATGCCCGTGGCCGCTGTAATTGAACACAATGCACTTGCCGTCGTCCTTCCGCGCCTCGTCGATCGCGGCCCGGATCGCATGTGAGGTCTCGGGAGCGGGAATGAAACCCTCGGTGCCGGCGAACTGTAGGGCGCCCTCGAAGACCGCATTCTGCGTATAGGCCTTCGCCTCGACGTATCCGAGCTTGGTGAGCAGGGCAACGATCGGCGCGGTTCCGTGGTAGCGCAGGCCGCCGGCGTGGATGCTCTCCGGGACGAAGGTATGCCCGAGCGTGTACATCTTGACCAGTGGCGCGAGCTTTGCCGTGTCGCCGTAGTCGTAGGCGTAAAGGCCTTTCGTGAGCGACGGGCAGGCCGAGGGCTCCACTGCGATGATCCGCAGCTGGGGGTTCGCCAGCTTGTCCGGGAAAAACGGCAGGCTGAAGCCGCCGAAGTTGCTGCCGCCGCCGACGCAACCGATCAGCACGTCGGGCTTCTCGCCGATCAGCTCGAGCTGTCGTTTGGTCTCCAATCCGATGACCGTCTGGTGCAGAAGTACATGATTGAGCACGCTACCGAGCGAGTACTTCGCGTCGTCGTGCGTCGCCGCGTCCTCAACCGCCTCCGAAATGGCGATGCCCAGGCTCCCGGGCGATTCGGGATCGCCGGCCAGAACCCCCTGGCCGGCCTTCGTGTGCCGCGAAGGCGACGGATGCACTTTTGCGCCCCACACGTGCATGAGCGAACGCCGGTAAGGCTTTTGGTGATAGCTGGATTTCACCATGTAAACCGTGCATTCGAGGCCGAAGATCTTGCAGGCAAACGCCAGCGCCGAGCCCCATTGGCCGGCCCCGGTCTCGGTCGTCAGGCGTCGCACGCCGGCCAGCTTGTTGTAGTAGGCTTGGGCCAGCGCGGTGTTGAGCTTGTGACTGCCGGCCGGACTGACGCTTTCGTTCTTGAAGTAGATGCGACACGAGGTCTTGAGCGCCCGCTCCAGACGGGTTGCCCGCACCAGCGGCGACGGGCGCCAGATCTTGTAGAGTTCGCGGATTTCCTCCGGGACGGGGATCCAGCGCTCGGGACTCATTTCCTGTTCGATGAGAGACAGCGGGAACAAGGGCGCCAGATCGCCCGGCGTGAGCGGCTGGCCGGTGCCGGGATGCAAGGGGGGCGGAAGCGGTTTGGGCAAATCCGCAAGGACGTTGTACCAAGACGCCGGAATTTCGTTGAGGGGCAGATCGACACGTTCCTTGTCCATAAAAAGTGGATCCTATGGCTAGGCGAAGGCGCCAGCCGAGGCCATTCTTTTTCCACGACGGAATCGCGGCGGTTCAGCCGAAATCCGGATTCGACCCAGCAGGCTCCAACGTCCCGGCGCCGTCGCGCCGGACCATTTTACTTTCGGCGGGGGTGCGGTAATCTGCGGACTCATGGAAACGCGCACTCTCGGAATTGGCGGACCGGTCGTGTCGGCGCTCGGCCTCGGCTGCATGGGCATGTCCGATTTCTACGGCGGCCGGGACGAGGCGGAGGCCCTGGCCACCATCCAAGCGGCGCTGAATCGCGGCGTCACTTTCCTCGACACCGCCGATATGTACGGCTATGGGCGCAACGAAGAGCTCGTGGGCCGGGCCATCCGCGGGCGGCGTTCCCAGGTCTTCGTCGCCACCAAGTTCGGCATCGTGCGGAGCGAAAAGGATCCCACGGTCCGCGGGATCGACGGCCGTCCGGATTATGTCCGGACCGCCTGCGACGCGAGCCTTCGCCGCCTCGGGGTCGAGGTGATCGACCTGTATTATCAGCATCGCGTCGACCCGGCCACGCCCATTGAGGAGACCGTCGGGGCGATGGCCGATCTCGTCCGTGTCGGCAAGGTGCGTTTCCTCGGCCTATCCGAGGCCGGGGTCGACACGCTGCGGCGGGCCCACGCCGTCCACCGCATCAGCGCCCTGCAGTCCGAATATTCGCTGTGGACGCGGGACCCGGAGGACAACGCGTTGGCGGCCTGTCGGGAACTGGGTGTGGGATTCGTCGCCTACAGTCCGCTGGGGCGCGGCTTCCTGACCGGTCGGTTCAAACGCCTCGAGGATTTTGCCAAAGGGGATTACCGGCCACAGACTCCCCGATTTCAGTCCGAGAATTTCCGGCGGAACCTCGATCTGGTTCCCCGGGTGGAGCGGTTCGCCGCGCGGAAAGGATGCACCCCGGCGCAAGTCGCCATTGGCTGGGTACTCGCCCAAGGTTCCGATGTCGTACCGATCCCGGGCACCAAGCGGCGGACCTATCTCGACGAGAACCTCGGCGCGTTGACCGTCACCTTCACCGAAGACGAACTGACGGAGATTGATCGGGCGTTTCCCCGCGGCGTGGCCGCCGGTTCCCGCTACCCCGAGGCCGTGCAGCAGGCGTTGGGGCGGTGAACCGACGTTCCCCGGAGTCCCCATCCCGGGCGACAACGAGAGCGTGACCGCGCACGTGCGCGCGGAAACCGGCTTGTGGATGGGTCGCATCAATTGACGGGCGACAGGCTGATGATTCGCTATCTGAAGCAAATCTTATCGCCGATAATGTTTGTCACCGCGACCGAACACGCCCACTGTCGCTCGTGAAATGGGCCGGGTGATAAGATAGACTCACCGGTATTGGGCCGCACGGATTTTCTTCCACCATTAGCTTCATTTATCTAACATCCCGCAGAGACGACGCGCGCGACGTCAGGCCCCTCAGATCCGACCGACCAAAGATCCAGTCACCATACGGCGCCCGGCGACGAAGCCAGCAGTTGCCAGCAGGGTGAGCCCGGCACCACGCAGCCTGCTATCAATGGATTTCGGCCGTTCCTTTCACCCCAGAGATTCCAGTGACCCCCACCCCATGAGAACTCTCGAGGACACCATCGAAGTTTACGTTGGAGAAGATGGCGATGTCTGCATCGCTCATGTTGACATGAGCGAAGACTGCTACGTGGCGATAGAGCCCGAACAAGTCGATCTGCTGATCGACTGGTTGAAGCAGAAGCAGGCCGCGGCCATTCAGTACCGGAATTCGCTCAAGTCGCCCGCCTGAGCGAAAACAATGCCGGCTTCAGCCGGAGGACACGCGCCCCTGGTCGCGTGCCGCCGGGGTTGCAGACGTCCCGGTCGGGCGGGGCGCATCTCTGCAATTTGCATCCCCACGCGGCTTCAGGCACGAAGGGACCGTGGCAATGGACGGCGCAAGCCACTGTGGGCGGGGTGTTTCATGTATCCAGACACCGACTGGCATGAAAGCAGCGTCATCTGGTAAGGGCGTCGCCTGAATCCGATCGGCCGGTCGCCACGCCTGATCTTTTCATCACCACCCGCGTTATTGTGGGTCGCACCTTCCCGGGTTGACCGGCGCGCATCGCGCTCGGGCGGAGTGCCCGGAGAACCTGGCGGCACCGGCGGGGCAGTCCCAATTTCCGGCAACCCACGCCGGTGGGGAGCAGGATCGCCGCAATGACTTACCCGCAGCAGTATCGTCACGGGAGATTAAACCGGGCCGGCGGTCCACCGACCGCCGGCCTGCGCAATCCTGCAGGTCAATCGCGGAGCCAGGCGCTTTGCACCGGCAGGATCCCCATCAGATTTTCGCTCCAGTCCTGGACGCTGCTCTGCAGCAGGTAATGCTGCGTGTAGAAATACAGCGGAATGATGGGCATGTCGTGCAACAGGATCGCCTCCATTTTCTGGTAGATGGCAAATCGCTCCCGGGAATCGGGCAGACGGGCGGCTTCCTGCAGCAAACGGTCATACTCGGGATTTGACCAACCCGTGTCATTGTAGCCGTAGCCCGTCGTGAAGGTGCGCAAGAACAACGACGGATCGTACGGATCGACGGTCAGGCCGGCACGGCAGATCTGGTAATTCTGCATGTGCATCGAATCGAGATAGACCTTCCATTCCTGGTTGTAGAGCTCCACGTCGATGTTGAGCGTGCGTTTCCACATCTGCTGAATGGCCTCGGCGATGATCCGGTGACTGTCCATCGTGTTGTAGAGCAAGGTAACCTTGGGAAAGCCGCGTCCGTCGGGATACCCCGCCTCGGCCAGCAGACGGCGGGCTGCCGCCGGATCGTAGCGGACGTGGGTCCTGCAAACATAGCCGCCGACGCCAGCGGGGGTGAAGTTGTAGGCCGGCGTTTCTCCGGCCTTGGTGACGTCCCGTACCAACGTCACGCGATCGACAGCCATGGCCAGCGCCTGGCGCACGCGGACGTCGTTGAACGGCGGCCGGTTGACATTGTACGAGTAATAATAGACCCCGGAAAGCGGCGCGAGGTGCAGCAATTCCGGATGTTCACGCCGGTAGACCGGAATCTTGGCGGCCGGGATCGTTTCGGTCTTGTGCAGTTCACCGGCGCGAAACGCCGCCTCCTCTGCCTCCGGTTCTTCGATGGGGATGAACTTCACGCCTTGGAGCCGCACGCGGCCGCGGTCCCAATAGGTGCGGCTTTTCGTCACGAGGATATATTGATTCGGCTTCCATGCCGTCAGTACGAACGGGCCGTTGCCCACGAGGTTGCCCGGCTTCGTCCACGCGGTGCCCCTTTGGGTCATGGCGCCAAATCGCCGGAGCACGGCGATCGGCAGCGGGTACCAACTGCGCCCGGTCATCAGCGACAGAATGAACGGCGTCGGATTCTTCAACGTCACCTGCAGGGTCAGCGGATCCAACACCTTGAATCCCACCTGCGAGAAGTCTCGCGTGCGGCCGTGGTGGTACGCCTCGGCGCCGGCCACGTAATAGAGTTGGTCGGCGTTTTCCGACGCCAACGCCGGGGTGAGAATACGTTTGAATGATTCGTAGAAATCCTCCGCCGTGACCGGATCGCCATTCGACCACTTCGCATCGGCCCGGAGGTGGAACGTATAGGTCCGACCGTCAGGCGACACGGTCCAGCTTTGGGCGACCCCGGGGACCGGATGGAGATCGCGGGGATCCGCCCGCACCAAACCCTCAAAGAGCGTGGCCGCGATGTCGCGCTCCGGGATTCCCGTGATGAGCTGCGGATCCAAGTCGGAAGGTTCGGCGCCGTTTCCCACCAGCAGGATCTGATCCAGGGCCGCCTGCTGCACGGGCCGCTTTTGCATCGCGCACCCCGCCGCCAGCACCAAGGCCAACAGGGCGACCGGCAGGCCGAGCCAACCTTGCACGACAGCCCAACGGAATCTCATGGAGAGACGCCGCGGCAGCGGGTGGTAGCGCATTTCACCGACCCATCATTGCCAGTCATCGACTTAACGCAAACGGTGGGGGCGAAATCGCCGCCCACGCCCGAGCCGGTTCGTCGCGCAGACAAGGCCCGGCCGCCGCGCCCGGCAAAATCGCGGAACCGCGGGTGGTGACCTGGCGTCAAAAAGGGGACAGATTGCCACCCAATTCGCCATGAACACCCGGAGATACCTCGCCATCGGCACCCTTTTGCTGGCGGCTGCGGGCGCGGCATCGGCGCAGGATGCGAAGTTCACCCAGACGCTCGCGGACACCGAAAGTCGCTCCGCGGGGATCGAAAGGCTCTCATCCGACCAAATCGCCGTGCTGAACGCGCTGGTGAGGCGCGATCAGAAGATCATCGCGTTTTCCGACGGCGCCGCACCGGCGCCGGCCCTATTTTCTCAGCGATTGACGGCCGACGAACGAAAGAGTGCCGGTCTCGATTTGTTGACCGGAGATGAACTCACCCGGCTTGACCGGCTGGTCGGCGATTTCGAAGCGGGGAACCTGACGTCCGCGCGCTCGCCGCTGGATCCGGCGTTGAAATCCGCGGTCGGCCCGTCCGGGCCGGAAATCCACGGGATGATCTCCTTCACCTACGCCGCGGGCAGTGGAGGCTTCCACGGGTTCGGCGGAGCGACGGCGCTGAGCATCGACGATCCGGCGCATGGTCTCTCGCTCATGGTGGGTTATGCAGAATTCCGCGGCACGGGTCCCGTCTGGGATCGCAGTTGCCACGAGGGACTCCCGGCCGGCTATCTCTACGGCCCGTTGCCGCCGTTTGTACGCTAGGCAGCCGCGGCCATCTCCACGGTTTCTTGACGGCCTTCGCGCCATCAAACGCTGCCCGAGCGGCAAATCCGGACGCCAAGGCTCGTGGACCGCCAATTAGGCCCCGCGGATCCGCCGGCTTGGTTCGGGCGACGACGACCCGCGCTGTTTCCTGCCGATCGTTCCCGCCCGCACCACCGCCATCGGTCACTTGCCACGCTGGGCGTTCCAATCAAGCTTGCGCGACTCCCCATCGCCCATTCCTGGCAGCTCGATCATGCCCTTGATCGTGTCGCCCACGAGTTTGCCCTGATATTTGATAACAAACTTGTTGCCGTTGAACTCGCGGTCCACCTGAAAGGCGATGGCATCACCCTTGAAAGTCGCCCCGCTGATCTGGGAGTCGCCAAATTGATTGCTGTAGGTCCCGGTCAGCTTTCCGTCCTTGAGGGCGAGCGTGAGCGTCGTTTCGAACGAACTGCCGTCGGGGCCAGTAACCGACCATTTCCAGGTGCCGGAAGGATCGGCGGCCACCGCGGCGACCGCGAGCAGGGAAAACGCGGCCAGCACTGCCGCAAGGATACGGGGTTTCTTCATGGTGATCCGTGTTTCAGGAGGTACGTTTGGATGACGCCGCAAAACGGCGCCAGTGGCCAGCGTCTTTTTGCGATGCGTCAAACGCGGCTGCCAATCTGCGCCCGTTGGCCACGGCATGCCCGGCGGCGATATTGTCAAAATAGATGTGCACGGTGCGCCCCCCAGCGGACCACCGTCTGATCCGAGCCACCCAGCGTCCGAGCGCCGCCGTCTGGTAGGTGGGCTTTCCGCCGTGGAGGCGCACGTAGGCCAAGTCGGTCTTCACCGCCTCCCACGCAGGCCAGTCCGCAGCGTCCGACTGCACCAGCGCCAGGTGGTGGGCCGCCGGCAAGTCCGCCACCTGGGCTACAAACCACGAGGGGTCGCGAAATTCCACCGCGGGCCACACCTGGCGCCATCCGTCCAGGATCCCGGCAAATTCCGCCAGTCGGCCGACGTCGCGCCTCCAGCCCCTTGGCAATTGCCACAACACAAGCGCCGCCTTCGCGCCGAGGGCATCAACCTTGGCCAGCAACGGCGAGAGCGAAGCCGCATCCACCGCCAGCCGTCGGAAGCGAGTCAGATACCGGCCGGCTTCGATGCTGAACCGGATTCCTGCCGGCGTGGCCTCGCGCCACCGGGCCAGTAGCCTGGGTGGGAGCGAATCATAAAAAGTGCCATTCACCTCCCCGCCCGCGATATGATGGGCGTAGCGTTCGAGCCACCGCGACCGCGGCACGCCGGCATAAAAACTTGATCGCCGCTCGGGATAAGCCCAACCGCTCGTGCCCATGTGAATCCGCTTCGTCGCTCCCCGCGCCGGGCATCCGACATCGCGATCCCGGTGCCGCTCAACCCTTAGTCCGCCGCAGCCGCTCATCAGCGCACCTTTCTCCGCCCGCCGGGCCTTGAATAATCGCGAATCGCCGCCGGGATGCCTTGCCAAGCGCATTCGCTCGCGCGAGCCTGCCGGTCGAATTTCTGGCGAATGAAACGGCTCTTTTCCAGCAAGGGCCCGGCCGGCCGACCCACCCGTTCCGTCGCGCCCGGTGCCGGCGTCACCCGTCGCGATTTCCTGAAGGGCCTCGGTTCGACTGCGCTGGCCGCGGCCGCGGCGGGCGCCGGCAGCGTGGCCAGCGAGCTGGAGCAGGCCAACGCCGAGCAGATTCAGGGGCCCGGGGCGGTACCGGTGACGCTATCGATCAATGGTGAGAGAAGGACTTTCCCTCTCGAGCCACGGACCACGCTGCTCGAAGCTCTCCGCGATCACGCCGGCCTGACCGGGGCCAAGGAGGCCTGCGACCGGGCCACCTGCGGCGCCTGCACCGTTCTCTTGGACGAAGCGCCGGTCAACGCCTGCTCGATTCTGGCCATCGAGGCGCAAGGAGCCGAAATCACCACCATCGAGGGGCTCGCCAAGGCACCCGAGCTCACCCGACTGCAGCGCGCCTTTGTGACCAAGGACGGACTGCAATGTGGCTATTGTTCGCCGGGCTTCATCATGAGCCTCACGGCGCTGCTACGGAGGAATCCCCACCCCACCGAGGCGGAGATACGCAAGGCCTGCTCGGGCAACCTTTGCCGTTGCGGCTCCCAGCCGCGCATCCTGGCGGCGGCCCTGACGACCGCCGGCGCCAAGACAACCTCCAGCGTCAAGATCATCCACGCTCACGACCATGCCGTGGCCTAAGGAAGGCAAACACCTCGGAAAGGCGACGCCCCGCCTCGACGGCCCGGCGAAGGTGTCCGGGCGCGCAAAATACACCACCGACGTCCGCCCGGCGGGCGTTCTTTACGGTGCCATCCTCCGGTCCCGCTGGCCCGCCGCCCGCATCCAGGCCATCAACCTCGAGCGGGCCCTGGCTGCTCCCGGAATCAAAGCTGCCATTCGCCTGCACGAAGGCGAACATGTCGCACGTTTCTATGGCGAGGAACTGGCGGCGCTGGCCGGCGTGAGCCGCCAGGCCGTTCTCGACGCACTGCCGTTGATCGACGTCGAGGCCACGCCCCTTCCGTTCGCGGTTAACGAACTGGACGCCATCCACTCGGAGGCGCCGCAGGTGGCCCCGGGTCAGGCCAATCTCGGGGCGGCAGAGACCGATGGCGCCGGCAATGTGGACGCCGCCGTGGCCGCCGCGGCCGCCGTGGTCGAGGGAACCTTCACGACGCAGGTGGAGATTCATCACCCGATGGAGCCGCACGGAGACATCGTGATGCCAGATGGCGACGAGTTCACGGTCTGGTGCTCCACCCAGGGGGTCTTTGAATCCCGCAATGACCTCGCCCGGATTCTCGGCGTGCCGCAGAACCGGGTGCGGGTGATCTGCGAGCACATGGGCGGCGGATTCGGCTCGAAGATCGAGAACTGGTCCAACCGGGCGGCTTGTGCCCGCCTGGCGCAGGCGACAGGCGCGCCGGTCAAACTCATTCTCACGCGGTTTGAGCAGGCGTTGTCCGTGGGCAACCGGCCGTCCTCATTCCAGAGGCTCAGGCTGGCGGCGGACCGCGAGGGCCGATTGACCGCATTTGAAATGACGATGTTTGGGACCGGCGGATTCGCCGCCGCACCCGCCGACGCCGGCGGCGGCGTCATCTTTGTGCCCGCGCCCTATATTTACACGGTGCCGAATGCCCGCGTAAGAAAGGCCAAGGTGGCGGTGAACGCGGGGTTGGCCACTTGGATGCGTGCGCCCGGACACCCGGTTGCCTCCTTCGGCATGGAAAGCATTTTGGACGAGCTCGCCGTAAAGCTCGGCCTCGATCCCGTGGAGATCCGCATCAAAAACGATCCCCACCCGGTACGGCGGCGCGAATACGAACTTGGGGCGGAGAAATTCGGCTGGAAGGAAAAGTACCGCCAGCCCGGCGCATCGCCGGGACCGGTCAAGGTGGGAATCGGCTGTGCCGGGGCGGGTTGGATGAGTGGCGGCGAAGGCACCCAAGCCGAAGTCCAGGTGAACGCCGATGGCACGGTCGAGGTGCGCTGTGGCACCCAGGACCTCGGCACCGGCTCCCGCACCGTCGTGGCCGTGGTCGCCGCGGAAATGCTGGGGCTCGAGCCGGAGCAAATCGCGGTCCGCATCGGCGACACCCGGCTGCCTCCTTCCGGGCTCAGCGGGGGCAGCACCACCACCGCATCGGTCGCGCCCGCCATCTACGACGCTTGCGAAAAGACCCTGGCCGAGCTGAAGAAGCTCAGCGGTATCGACGATCCTCGGGGCGCACACTGGCCCGCGGCTTGTGCCAAGATCGGCGCCGACCCGCTGGTGATCGCCGGCCGGTGGCATGAAGGTCTGTCCACTGGCGGCGCCGGCGGCGTCCAGTTTGCCGAGGTGGAGGTCGACACGGAAACCGGGTTCGTCAAGGTCCGGCGCATCCTGTGTGTGCAGGACTGCGGCACGGTGGTGAACAAGCTGACCTGCGAAAGCCAGGTCAACGGCGGGATCATCATGGGCCTGGGGTATGCCCTGTACGAGCGGCGGGTCATGGATTCCCGGACCGGCGTCGTCCTCAATCCCAACTTGGAAACCTACAAGCTTCCCGGCTTCGCCGACATCCCTGAGATCGAGATCCTGCTGCTCGACATGCCCGAACGCGGGGTGATTGGCGTCGGCGAGCCCGCGACCATTCCCACGGCGGCGGCGATCGCCAACGCGGTTGCGAACGCCTTGGGCGTGCGAGTGGCCAGCCTGCCCATCACACCGGACCGGGTGCTGGCGGCTCTCGGCCGGATACCGCCGACCGGCGAATCGACTCCCGGCCAGCCCATGCTCGACCAAGCGTTCGCCCGGATTGCCCTGGCGCCCGCGGTTCCCGCCGCCCCTCCCTTCCGAGGGCGCCGACGGAAGGCCTACGTATGAAGCCCTTCAGCTACGTCACAGCCAGGTCACCGGAGTCGGCGGTCGAACTCGTCCGCTCCACCGGCCAGCAGGGCGGCCGTTTCATCGCCGGGGGCATCGATCTGCTCGGTGAACTCAAGGAACACCTCGCGGAACCGCGGCTGTTGGTGAACGTGAAGGCGCTGCCGGGGATGCACGATATCGCCGCCGGCGATGGGGGCTGGACGATCGGAGCCAACGTGACCCTGGCGAACCTGGCCGCCCATGATGGCGTGCACCGTGCCCTGCCCGGTCTGGCGCAGGCGGCGGAGGACGTCGGTTCTCCGCAGATGCGCAACGTCGCCACCGTCGGCGGCAATCTCGCCCAGCATTCGCGTTGCTGGTATTACCGTCACCGCGACGTGCGCTGTCTGAAAAAAGGCGGCGCCACCTGTTATGCCCGGGAGGGCGAGAACAAGTACCACAGCCTTTTCAGCAATGCCACCTGCATCAGCCCGGTCGTTTCGAACCTCGCGGTCACCCTGACGGCCCTGGGCGCGCGGGTCGGCGTGCAACGTGGGCCGAAAACGGAGCTGCTGACCCTGCCGGAACTCTACGCCTCGGCCTGGGAAAACCCGCGCGCGCATAACTCCCTGCGCCCGGCGGACCTGATCCTTCGCGTCGAGATTCCCGCGACCGCCGGCGGACGAAGCGCTTACCTCCAGATGGCGGAGAAGAGCGACTTCGATTGGGCGCTGGTCAGTTGTGCCGCGGCGGCCCGCGTCGAGGGTCGAACCCTGCGCTCGCCCCGGCTGGTGCTGGGCGTGGTCGCGCCGGTGCCTTGGCAGGTCGACGAAGCCAATGCGGCGCTCGACGGCCAGGAACTGACCGAAACGCTGGCCGACCGGGCCGCCGACATTCTCCTGCGCGACGCGGAACTGCTGGGCCACAACGCCTACAAAGTGCCATTGGCGCGCGCCTTGATCCGCCGCACCCTGGCTTCGTTGGTGGCGGCGTAGGTCCGATCACCGGCGGCCATCACCGCAAAGAAGCGACCTCCCCGCCCGGGGAGGTCGCGAATAGGCGCCCAGATTCCGTTGGCGGGGTCAGAAGACGACACGCACACCGGCGTCGACGGTGCGCGGAGCGCCCAGAAACACCTCCGCCCTCTGGGCACTGTGGGAAGGGGCTCCGCTAACGCCTTCATAGGAGCTGTTATCCGTGGCGTCGGAAACGTAGACCTTGTCGAACAGGTTGAAGATATGGACAAACGCCGTCACCTCGAAGCGCGCTGACTGGAGCGGAATGTGATAGTTCAGGTGGAGATCGAAGACCGAGTAATTCGGGATCTGCCAGGGTTGGCCTTGATCGGATGCGTTGGTGCGCGAAGTCGGGTCGTAATCCGACCAGTAGCGTTCGTAACGGCGTCCCACCAGCTTCACGGACAACCCCTCCACCGGAAAGACCGTGGCGCTGAGCGCATACTGCGTCTGGGGGGCGTCGCCCACCTTCAAGCCGGAAATGTACAGAGTGCCCGACGAGAGCAGCGCATGGGTGCTGTCGGAGTAGGTCTCCACCGTGCCGTCGTTGGTGTACTTCCAGTTGGCCACCGAGGCGGCCCCGTCAAACCGGACCCACCGGACCGGCTGATAGGCGCCCTGCAGTTCGAGGCCGGAATAGTTGGCATCGATGCCGCGGCGATAGGAGACCGACGTCGAACTCGAGCTCACGCTGCTGCGGTTCCGCCACTGGGTGAAATAGTAATCTCCCGTGATGTTGAACTTCCCGTCCTTGGTCTCCCAGCGCAGGCCACCCTCGACCGAGTCAAAAGTCTCGTTCTTGGCGTTGGCGATCAGCTTGCTGTTATAGGTGTCCATCACGGTGGTGAAGATCGGTGCCCGCGTCACCCATCCGGAGTTGACGTATGCGCTCAGCTGCTTGTTCACCGAATAGCTGAGGCCGCCCTTGACTTGCTGGCCGTCCCAACCGTTCGAAGTCAGCTTGATCGGGGTTCCCGCCGCCTTCTGGTGAAACTGATCGGTGTAGCCGTAATCGGTGAGCGAATAGCCGTAAACCGCAAAGGCATGATACGGACCCTTGTCGTACTGTCCTTCGAGGAAGCCGCCGAGCCAGTCCACCGTGGAGTGGTAGTAATACCCGACCTTGTCGCCAAGATACAGCTTGGTGCTGGTGCCGTCGGGCCAGAAATCGCTGGCTTGGGTCGCCGACGCTTCGTAATACGCGCCGCCCAGGAGGTCGCGGATTTCCTCGAAGTGATCCGCCTCGTAGGTGCGCCAGTTGAGGCCGGCGGTCAGGGTGAAGGCGGGGGCCGGGTGATACGTCAACTTGGAAACCACCCCGACTTCGCTCTGCACGTTGACGCTGTTGCGAAGAATGCCGAGCGAGAGGCCGGCGGGTTTGGGGGTGCCCCGGACCGTCGTCGCGCCGGCGTTGGCCGCAATGATCTTGTTCCAGTCATACGCGCTGCCGTAGGTGGGGTCGGTATTGGGAATATACGCCCACGCATAGCTGCTGGAGTACTGTCCAATGCTGTTGACGTTGTACAGGGAGCCTGAGCCGCCGCCGATGCCCCCGGAAAAATAGACCACCGTCGCCAGCTTGGCATTGGGCGCGATGTCCGAATACCAGTTCAGGTTGAGCTGCGGCTTGTCGAAGTAGTTTTCCCGCTCATTGATGAAGCCACTTTCATGCCGCGGGTGCAGGCCGCGGTTCCAGAACTGCAGACCCGTGTAGGACGGGCTCACCGGCGCCCAATTCGGATTGAAATCGCGTCCGGCATTGACCGGCCCTTTGGCCAGGGCCCCGGCCAGGTCGGCGTCCGAATAGCCCAGCGAGCGCGCAAAGGAAGCGTCGTAGGCGGCGATGTTGGAGGCGAAAGTCCGCTGGCCGTGATACTGGGGCGCTCCGATCGCGAAGAATTCAAAGCGATTCGTGGCATTCAGCTTGTAGAACATGCCGACGTAGTACCCGTATCCCTGGGTCCAGGTCCCGCGAACCGAGTTGGTCTCTTTGCCCTTCTTTGCCACTGCTCCGACGGTCAGCGCGAATCGATCCTTCAACAACCCGGTGTTCACGACCCCGGTGAATTTGTAGAAGTCGTCATAGCCGGCCTCTCCCTTGAGCGAAATGCTCCGGTGCATGGATGCCGGGTCGGTGATCACATCCATCGTGCCCCCGATTGAAGGGGTCGGCAGGGTCACCGCACTCATACCGCGCTGGACCTGGATCGCGGCGGTCACATCACCCAGCCCGTCCCAGTCCGACCAATAGAGCCAGCCGGTCTCCATATCATTGGTGGGGACGCCGTTGATCATGATGGAGATGTTGCGCTGGTCAAAGCCGCGCACATTGATCCGCGAATCCCCCGCGCCCCCGCTGTCGGTGGAAGCGTAGACCGAGGGACTCGTGTTGAGCAGCAGAGGGATGTCGCGCGAGCCGAGATCATCGAGGATCTCCTGCTTGCCGAACTCCGTGAAGGAGACCGGCGTCTTGTCCGGGATGGCCTGGTCGGACAGGCTCTGCATGTCTGTGACGACGAACGTGGCCATCTTGACAACCGTGGAGTCGTCGTTGCGGCTCGAAGAAGCCGGAGCGGCGGTCTGGGCAAAAGCGGAGGCAGCCAACGTCAAAGTAAGTGCAGCGGCCCACGCGAATAACACCTGTCGCGGGAACGGATTTTGCATGGTATCGTGGGTTTGGGTTTACCCCTTGATTGGGGCGGTGCCCAAGACACCCCGCGGCCAGCTGGATGCCGGATTTAAAAAAGACGGCGATTCCAAGTCAAATCCTGATGCGGCCGTCACGCATTCGTGACGCCCGCGCCGCCGCGACAATCGGGCCGATGCGACAAAATTTGTTCCCAAGCCAAAAGCAAAGGCGGCTGCGAATATCGCAGCCGCCTTGAAACAGGACAGACGTCGGAGATCAGACCGCCTTAGAATTCGAGCCGGGCGCCCACCAGAAGCTGCCAGCGCGAAAGATCAGTGAACGCAGGTTGACCGCTGACCTTGTTGGGATCGAAGGTGTAGGTGTATTGGTTGGTCGCGGCGTTGTACGTCGCGCTTACACCCGAAACCCGGTTATAGCCGTTATAGCCGGTACCGAAATCCAAGCCCGTTACCGCTCCCCAACGGTCATTCAGCAGATTGGCGAAGTTGAGGCAGGTGAGAAAGACGCTCAGCCGCGCCTTCTCGTAAACGGGCAGCGGGATCCGCTGCTCAATCCGGAGGTCGAGGGTCTGCTGCTCCGGATTGTACGAGCTGTTCGGAGTCGCGATGGAGCCCATCCGCGATTTCAGGTCCGTGCCCGCCAGCCAGGCAAAGAAGGCGTCGTGCGCCGCCTGGGGCGAGGCGAAGCTGCCGGCCGCCCAGACGACCTTGGGATCATCCGGCGTCGGCACATAGAGGGCATCGTTGTCGCCCGTGTAGCTATCGCCATTGGCGTTGTTGGCAAACACCCAGCTGTACGCGTGGCCAGTCTGGAGACGGAAAGTCGCCGTGAGCCTTGTCAAGGCATCCGCCCGATGGAAGAAGTTGAATTCGCGGGTCGCCCGCACGACCAGCCGATTCGGGATGCTGTAGGCAGAGCCGTAGGCCTGCCCCCCGTTGGGATTGATCACCGACCGGTAGTTCCAATTGGAGGTGGCCACCGACGAGGTCAAAGCCTGCACCTCGGTGGCGTGAGTATGGGTGTAGAAGACGGAGAACTCCCAATGGTTCTTCATCGGTCGATTCAAGCCCACGGTGTAGGCCTGCGACCCGCCCTGATTCGTGTTCACCAGGTCAAGAACATCCAGGAAGTTCGAGTGGAGGTAGGCGCTCCCGTGAGCTTTTCCGGTCGTCGCATCCGTGTAACCGTTATAGAGAACGCGTCCGTCCGGCAGCGTCCCGATCGCGTTCAAGTTCAGGTCCCGGTAATCGATGCCCTTCTGGACCTTGATGAAGTCCGCCTCGGCCGTGAGCACGAGACCAAACCACGGCAACGCGTGATCGATCGCGATATTGCCCTTCCATGACGTGGGCACCTTGAAATCCGGATCCGTTACGTTGATGGTCGCCGTCGGGGTGGACGGGGGCGGCAACGTTTGCACAAAGGCTGGATCGGAGTTGAAGGCGGGCTCGGCCAGCTGCGTGAGCGGCGGATTGGTCGTGCTGCTCGTGCTGCTGCCGTATTGCACGGCATTCAAGACCCCCGCGGTCTGGTAGGAGTTCGCCACCCAGACGGCTGGATTGGTCCCCGAAAAGAGGCCGACGCCGCCGCGGAGCTGCGTCTTGCGGCCACCGAGGAACCCCTGGAGGAACGACTTCGGCAGCGTGTAGCCCGGGGCGGCCTGCTGGTAGCGC
>JBJKRD010000519.1:0-2822 GCA_046704925.1 Opitutaceae bacterium
GCCTGCGGGCCCCGGATGCGGCGGCCGGCATGCCCGTGCTGCGCCGCGAGCTGGCCCGGCAGCGCGGGCACCAGCCCCTGCGACGCACGCTGCGCGAAGCCGAGGCCGCCGTCCGCGCCATCAAGCCCTGCTTCATGATGAGCCCGTTGACCGTGGCCCAGTGCCTGGAGGGCCGCGCACCGTCCTTCGACCTGGTAATCTTCGACGAAGCATCCCAGCTCCCGTCGGAGGATGCCATCGGGGCCGTCATCCGCGGCCGGCAACTGGTGGTGGTGGGCGATCCGAAGCAGTTGCCGCCGACGACGTTTTTCGCGAGTTCCCTGCCGGCGGAGGGTTTCGCGGACGACGGCACACCGTTGGGGGTGGACGCCGAGAGCGTCTTGGAGGAATTCATGGGCGCGGGCATGCCGGTCAGCCGCCTGAAATGGCATTATCGCAGCGCCCACGAGTCGCTGATCAATTTCTCCAACAACAGCTTCTACGACGCTGAGCTTTGCACCTTTCCCAGCGTCGAGGCGGGCACGGAGAGCGCGGGGCTGCAGTTCGAGTATGTCGAGCACGCGCCGTACGGCGGCCGCGGCGTGAATCCCGTCGAGGCCCGGCGGGTGGCGGACGCCGTGGTCGCCTTCGCCGGCCAGCAGCTCGACCGGCGGGCCCGGGGCGAATCGGCGCTCAGCCTCGGGGTGGGAACGTTCAATCTGCGCCAGCAGCTGGCCATCGCGGACGAACTGGAGACGCGGCGCCGCGAGGACCCGCGCCTGGAGCCGTTCTTCGACCGCACCGGTCCCGAGCCCTTCTTTGTCAAGAACCTGGAGAACATCCAGGGTGACGAACGGGACGTGGTGTTTCTCAGCGTGACCTACGGCCCGGCGGACGACGGCAAGCTGCGGTACAATTTCGGTCCGCTGAACACGGAGAGCGGCTGGCGGCGCCTGAACGTCCTGATCACGCGGGCGCGCCTGTGCATGCGCGTGTTTTCGGCCATGCGCGGCGACGAGATCAACGCCGACACGGCTTCCCCCGGCGCCCGCCTGCTGCGGGAGTTCCTGGTGTTCGCCGAGCGCGGCCGCCTGGACGGGCGGGCGGCGCTGGCGGCGCCGGACGACGACCACGCGCTGGCGCGCGACGTGGCCCGGGAACTCCAGGAGCGGGGGTGGCAGGTGCGGCCGCAAGTGGGCGCGGCCGGCTACCGCCTCGACCTCGGCGTGCTCGACGACGCCCGGCCCGGCCGGTACCTCTGCGCCGTCGAATGCGACGGCCCGGCCTACCACGCCGCGGAGACCGCCCGTGATCGCGACCGGCTGCGGCCCCAGGTGCTGGCGGCCCGCGGCTGGACCGTGCTGCGCATCTGGAGCACCGCCTGGTTCCTCGACCGGCGCGGCCAGCTCGAACGGCTGGCGGGTCAGCTCGAACAGGTGCGCCGCGCCGCGAGCGCGAAATCCGCGGGTGGCTGAATCGGCGTGCTTCGGGCCGGACGGGTTCGTCCAGCACGGTGCGCAACAACCTGCCGGCGGTTCGCTTCGGTCCCGTCCGCCGTCGTCGAGGCTGCGGCGGAGACGGCGGGGCGCCGGTCAGTCCAGCCGGTCTTGGAGCAATTGGAATAGCTCCGTCTCGTTGATGCGCCGTTGCTGCATGGAATCGCGCTCGCGGAGGGTGAAGGTCCCGTCGGCCAGGGTGTCGAAGTCGATCGTGACGCACCACGGGGTGCCGATCTCGTCCTGCCGGCGGTAGCGGCGGCCGATGGCCCCGGACTGGTCGTAGAAGGAGACGCACCGGCGCTGCAGCTTGCGGTGCAGTTGCTCGGCGACGCCCACCAGCTCGGGCTTGTTCTTCACCAGCGGCAGCACCGCGACCTTGATCGGGGCCAGCCGCGGACTCAGGCGCAACACGACGCGCTTCTCCAGTTTGCCCTTTTCGTCCGGGGCCTCGTCCTCGGCGTAGGCGGCACAGAGCGCGGCGAGGAAGATTCGGTCGACGCCGACCGACGGTTCCACCACGTGCGGCACGTATTTCTTCTTCGCCGCCTCGTCGAAGTATTCCATCGACTTGCCGCTGAACTGCTGGTGCTGGGTCAGGTCGAAATCGCCGCGCGCCGCGAAACCCCAGAGTTCCTGCACGCCGAAGGGAAACTTGAACATGATGTCGACGGTGCCCTTGGAGTAGTGCGAGAGCTTCTCCTTGGGGTGGG
The DNA here is from genome assembly GCA_046704925.1 of Opitutaceae bacterium. Lineage (GTDB taxonomy): Bacteria > Verrucomicrobiota > Verrucomicrobiia > Opitutales > Opitutaceae > Fen-1467. The sequence continues at coordinate 2,189 of JBJKRD010000519.1, forward strand.
CGTATTCGCTGAGCAGCGTCCGCGGGATGCCGATGCTTTCCAGCCAGGCGAGGCCGGCGTCGATCCAGTCGCGGTGGCACTTCTGCCAGTCGGCGTCGGGCGCGATGAAATACTCGATCTCCATCTGCTCGAACTCGCGCGAGCGGAACGTGAAGTTGCGCGGGTTGATCTCGTTGCGGAAGGCCTTGCCGACCTGGGCGATGCCGAAGGGCACCTTCACCCGGCCGGTGTCGAGCACGTTCTTGAAGTTGATGAAGATCCCCTGCGCCGTCTCCGGCCGCAGGTAGGCGACCGCGGTGGCGTCGCGCAGCGCGCCGACGTACGTCTCGAACATCATGTTGAACGAGCGGGGCGGGGTGAGGCTGCCGGGCTCGCCGGTGGCGGGCGAGGGAATGAGCGGGATCTCGTCCGGCTTGGCCTCAGTCATATCTTTGACGACGAGAGGGAGCAATTCACCGCGAACGCTTTTCTTCCGCTTGAGTTCCTCTGCTTTCTCTCTGAGTTCGTCGGCAGTACGATCGCTCTCTATAGCGGAAACAAAACCGATAGTATCTACGTCGACGACGGTGTCGCTGTACGGGGTCGTAATGCTCCCATCCTTGGTTCTCGTTGTCGTTTGCCCTGTGTCCACGGT
>JBJKRD010000520.1:0-4911 GCA_046704925.1 Opitutaceae bacterium
GGTCCCACAGGATCGTCAGCCAGTGACCGTGGTATTTCACGCCGTCCAGGCAGAACCAGTCCCAGGTGCCCGGCGGCAGGAGCGGGCGGACCTCGACCACGTCGTCGGCCCGCGGGCAGAGTCCGACCACCCCGGTGATCACCAGGTCGGCGAAGGTCGAGTGATTGTAGTACCAGCTGCGTCCGCCCTTGCCGTTGATCCATTGGCCGGTCGTTTCGTCCAGGTATTCGCCGAGGTAGGGCTTGCCGTCGGCATGCTGGCTCTTCACGTAGGTCAGGAAGGCGTCGAAGTAGTCGCGCGCCGAGACGTACGGCTGCGGCGGGTAGTCGCGCAGCACGTGGGCGAGGGCCGTCAGGGTTTGCGAGGTGGCGAACGGCCAGACCGCCCCGTCCCACTCGCAGTGGCCGACGCCGTGCGAGCGGAAGAAGGGACTGCGACGTTCCGCCGTGGTGATGCCGTAGGGCGCCAAGAACCCGGCCGGATCCATGAGCTGCGCCCAGGCCGCCTCGTAGCCGTGGCCGGCCTCCGGCAGATCGAAATACCAGGGAATGTAGCCGATCTCCTCGCGGACGTTGGCGAAGCCGTCGCCCGCCTCGCGGACCTCGAAGAATTTCGCCGCCGGATCCCACAACGCGCCCTCCGTCCGCTGGCGCAACTCGGCGGCCTTGGCGGCGAACTCCGCCGCCAGGTCGGCGCGCCCGGCCAGCCGCCCCAGGTCGGCGATGGCGACCGCGTTGCCGTACATGTAGCTGTTGATCGTCGGCCGGACATTTTTCTTCGTCCGCGACCCGCTGATGGACTCCTCCATCGCATCGCGGACGTCGTACTGCCAGAAGAGGCCGTCGGGCAGGCGCCGTTCGGCTTCCCACTGCCGGTAATCCCGCACGAGGTCGTCGAGCAGGCCGGTCACCGCCGCGGCGTCGCCGGTCACGAGGTAACGCCGATAGAGGGCGTAAGCGAGCCACTGGCTGTATTTGTGCAGCGTCGGCTGCGGTCCGCCGCCCGGCCCGCCGCGCAACCAGTAAAGCACGTAATCGTCGAGGTAGTGCTGGTCGTGCAGCCACCGGCCCTCCATCAGGTGGTGGCCCAGCGCGCTGCTGACCGGCTGCGGCCGGGTGATGAACTCGGTGAGGACGTAACGCCCGTCGGGCGCGCGCCGCAGGTGCTTCCGAAACGCCCACCAGCGGTAGTAATACATTTCCTGCACGGCGGGATCCGGGCAGGCGAAGAACGGGATGTTGTCGCGCAGCCAGGCCCACGCCTGCGCGTTGGGCACGAGGTTCACGACGCCTTCCGGCTCCATCGTGTTGAAATGCTCGACGTAATGCGCAAACGCCGCCGGCTGCAGGACCGCCGTGTCCCGGCCCGCCGCCCGCAGCGCCACCACGGCGCCGAGGGCCAGCCACCAGCCGGCGCAGAAGCTCAAGGGGAGGCGGGACATGGTGAAGCAACCATCATACCGCCGTTGCCCGGGAGTGTCCATCCGTGCGCCGCCGACGCCGCCGGGCGGCGGGCGTCGCGTCCGGTCGGCCAGGTTCCGTTCCCGATTGGATCTCGATCATGACGAAAAAGAAAACCGGCGGCGCCGCCCTGCAGCAAGCGCCGCCGGTTGCTAACCCCGACTGAAAGCTAGTTCAAAACGAACCCTTCACCCCCAGCGAGTATTGCGCGCCGTTGGTGTAGAGATTCTCCACCATGGCCCAACCCGGCGCCTCCGGTCCCTGGATGGACCAGCGGTTGATGGCATTGTTGATATTGCGGCCGGCGAGAAAGAGCGCGAGGTGCGGGGTCAGCCGGAATTGCAGGTCGGCGTCCCACTGCTGGTAGGCGAGCACGTTCTCCCGGGCGTCGGGATACTGGCCGGCCGTGTCGCGGAACTGCTTGCCGCGGTAATTCCATTCCACGTGGGCCGCGAACCGGCCCTTGGCGAAGGAGAGGCCAATGTTCCCCGTCACCGGGATGTTGCCGGCCCCGGTCTTCAGGGTGAACTGCGAGGCATACTGGCCGAGGATCCGCATCTTGGTCACGTTGGCGTAGAAATCGAGGTAGCGCCCGACGACCGGAATGTAGTCGAGCTGCTGGTTGTAGCCGAGCTCGAGGCCGTCGATGCGGGCGTCGCCCACATTGATGCGCGTGGACCAGTAATAGCCGAGGTCATCCTGCGGCAGGCCGAGGGAGTCGAGCAGCGTCGCATCCGCCACCTGGTGGATGGTGCCGAAGAACTTCGATACATCCTTGCGAAACACCCCGGCGGAAACCACGCCGTTGTGCGGCAGGTAGTACTCCAGCGACAGGTCGTAGTTCTTGGCCGTCCACGGCACCAGCGACGTGTTGGAACTGGTGATGTAGCCGGGATAGGACCCGGACGTGCTGGGATCGTAGGTGGCGTTGCTGGCCACGTAGCTGTTCGGCACGATGTCAGACGGCGACGGCCGGCCGGTGGTCTTGGCGAAGGCAAACCGCAGCAGGAGGTTGTCGGTAATGTTGAAGACCGCCGCCATGCTCGGGAAATAGTCGTGGTAGTTGCGGGCATTGTAGCTGGCGCGCTTCTTGTACATCAGCGCGGCATACTCCGGCGTGTTGGCATAACCGGACCCCAGGGCGGCGAGCTCCGGCAGCAGTTCGTAGCCGGTGACCTTGCCGGAGCTGTCGTAGACGGGGACGGGATTGCCGTTGGCATCCTTGACGTAAATCGCGTTGCCGTCCTGCTTGTAGCCGTAGCCGCGGTCCTGCGTGAGTTCATAGCGCACGCCGCCGACGATCCGGAGCCGGTTGCGGAACAGCTTGAGATCCCCCATGACGTAGCCGGCGGAGACGCGCTCGTTGAGCCAGGGCGAACGCACCGCCTCGTTCTTGAGCTGGTCGGCGAGATTCTTGGGCGTCTGTTCGAAATAGCTCGGGTGCGACTTGAGCAGGTCGTAGACAACCCACGGGCTCGCCCATTGATAACCCGGCAGCTTGAAACCCGGGCTCGTGCCGGCGTAAGTCGTATCCACCATGCCGGCCATCGATTCGTCGCCGCTGTTGGCGATCCCGTCCGGACCGACATAGCTCCAATAGATCGACGAATACTCGAGATCGCGCACCAGGTTGTTCGTCGCCCCGCCGATCGTGACCGAAAACGGCACCTTCCCGATGAGGAAGTCGCGTTTGATGTCGGCGCGGAACTCCGTCACCGTGTCATAGTTGGTCGCCGGCTGGCTGCCCAACTGGCTAAGATCGTAGTTCGCCAGCTGGGAGGTGTCGATCACGTTGCCCGAACCGTCGCGTACGGTGACCGAGCCGACGTCCATGGTCCCATTGTCGAAGCCGTCGATGCTCACCGATCCGCCGGTATAGGTGCTTTTGGTGCTGGTGTTGAACGCCCGCAGCGACGTGCCCATCGAATTGAAAAAGCCCTTGGAGGTGTCACGCACCTTGTTGCTGGAATTCGAATAGGTGGCGGCCAGGTCGACCGTCCAGGCGCCGCCGAGGAAATGGTAGTTCGCGCCCACGAACCGGGTCAGCGCATTCCGGTTCTGCCAGCCTCCGCCCAGGCTCACCGACGGCTGGTTGCTGGTCTTCGTGACCGTGGCGCCATGGGGGAACGTCTGGCCCCAGTCCACGGGCTGTGTGTTGCCCACGTTGTAGGAAATCGACCGACTGGACGAGTCCTGGCGGGTGGCCGTGGCCGACGCCGTGATCGACAGGAGCTGGCCCTCGGTCGGCTTCCAGTCGAGCTTGATCGAGCCCGAGGTATTGACCACCTCGTTCGGCGCGATCGAGGCGCTGAACGACTGGGTGTAGGGATTGGTCACGGTCGCGCCGCGGGCGGTGAACGTCCGCGCCGGCGCATTCTTCTTGGTCACATAGACCTGATCATAGGTGGAGCCGCTGACGACAATGCCCAGCGTTTTGCTCAGGGGCAGCACCCAGGTGCCGTCGAGATTCGGCCGCACGGTGTAGGTCCTGTTGTTGGTGATGCCGCCCCGCTTGTTCAAGCCGAGGGCATAGCTGTTGCCCGTCAGGAACGCGGAAAAATTGATCTCCTCATGGGCATACTCGAAGGCGCTTTTCGTGACGAGGTTGACGGTGCCGCCCATCGAATTGGCCGGCATGTTCGGCAGGGGCTCCTTGGTCACCTCGATGCGCGCGATGTTGTTGATGCTCGCCCCCTCGAGCACGAACTGGCGGTTGGGCGTCTGGGTGTTGGCGATCGCCGCGCTGGCCACCGAGTTGCCGTCCATTGTCACGCGCGTGTAGTTGGTGCCAAAGCCGCGGACGTCGATGCCCGACGGATTGTTGCCGTCCTTGAACTCGATGTTGACCCCGGGGATGTGCTTCACGAATTCGCCGATGTTGCCCTGGTTGATCTCGCCGTAGGCGTCGGTCGACACGACGTTCATCAGGTTGGGCGAAAAGCGCTGCTCATTGATGGCGATCGACGCCGCGTTGGTGTCACGCTGCGCCTGGACCACGTATTGGCTCAATTTCACGACGCCGCCCCCGGCCTGCGCCGACAGTTCGAAGTCCTGCTGCACCACCCCGCTCGCCGGCACCGTCACGTTGATCCGCTGCGGCCGGAGACCCGTGTAGAACACGTCCAACGTCGCCTGGCCCGCGGGCACGTTGTCCAGATGGTAATAGCCGATGCCGTCGGTGAAGGCCTCGAGGTTGGTGCCTTCGACCCGAATCCGGGCCTTGTTGAGGTACATGCCGATGTCGACGTTCTGCACACGGCCCTGCACGATACCCGTTTCCGCCGCCCACACCGGTGCCCCGGCCAGGCCCATCACCACCAGCGTCAAGAGCAGGGGACGGATCCTCGCGACGACGGTTCGACGGGCCGAAAGAAAAGACAGCCGTGCGCCTTGTCCGGACATGCCGCGGCGAGAGAGGAATGACAGCGAAGTCATGGGGTCTGAGTTTTGG
>JBJKRD010000521.1:0-6095 GCA_046704925.1 Opitutaceae bacterium
TTCGCCCTGGCCAACGCCGCGCGCGAGATCCTGCGGCTGGCGGATGAGATCCGCGCCATGCTCTCCGCCTGCTGGAACGCCTACCGGCAGGCCGCACCCGAGCTCGCCCGCCAGGTGCGGCAGCGCGACGACCGCGTCGACGAGATGCACGGCGCCATCAAGCAATACCTCAGCCAGATCCGCACCGAGGAACTCAACCCGCGCGACAGCGACCTGCGCTTCGGGCTCCTGCACTTCTCCAGCCAGCTCGAATCGGTCGGCGACATCATCGACCGCGACCTCTGCGCGCAGGTGCTGAAACACTGCGAGCGCCCCGCGGCCCCGCCCCCGGCGGATGCCGCCGACCTGGCCGAGATGCAACGCCGGGTCGAGCGGCGCCTCGAAATGGCCATCTCCGTGCTCACCACGCGCGACCGGGGCCTCGCCCGCCGGTTCCTCCGCGAAGGCGAGGATCTGAAGAACTGGTGCATCGCCGCCCAGAAACGTCACTACGAGGGGCTCGATCCCCACGACGAGCACGCCCTGCGGTTGAGCACCTACTTCCTCGACATGTTCAACGCGCTGCGCCGCATCAGCGGGCACCTGAACTCGATCGGGCACACGTTTGCGGCGGCCAAACCCGCGTAAGGAGGCAAATCGGTCTTCCCGTTGGGCCGGGCGGCGCCACGCCGGCGAGAAGCCGGCGTCCGCTGCGCGGGGCATGGCGTGGGGCGTTGCGCCGGTAGCTCGCGAAACGGACCCGACACCGGGCCGCCCCTGCTGACTCCGCCCTCAGGGGGCGGATCCCCTGGCCGCCCGGCGCCGGCGGCGCCATCGCACGATCGTCACGACGGCCGCGCCGGCGAACACGAGGAGCCCGCCGGCCAGGTACGGCAGGCGCGAGCCGAGCCAAAGCGCGACCTGCACGTTCCGCCGGAACCGGGCGGCACGGGCGATCGATTCGGGCGCGAGCCGGACCGGCGCCGTCCAATCCAGCCGCCGCAGGCGCGGCAGGAAGCCCTGGCGCACGCAACCCTCCAGGCTGTAGACCCCGACGACGCCGGCGAAATGCGCCGCGACGATCAGGTCGCGCGAGAATTCGTCCCAATTCAGCGGGGGCAACCGGGCCTCCGTGGCGGCGTCGCCGGTGGCGGCGGTGCTGCCCACCGCGATCGCCTGGGCCGCGGGCCCGTAGGCCCAGAGCATGCCCCCGCCGGCGGCGGGGTCGAAGCTGCTGTAGAGCATCAGCACCTCCTCGTCGCTCCTCACGTCGACCAGCCCCAGCAGCCGTTCGAGCAGCGTGGTCCGCACCACGCGCTCGTCGGCGATGAACGGCAGCTGGTAGGTTTGGACCCGATAGCCCCGCGCGTGCATCCGGTCGATCAACGCCGTGTAGTCGGACCGCGCCCGGGCGACCCGGCCGCCGTCGAAGGCGCGACGCAGCAGGTGCGCGACGAGCCGGAGCTTGTGCTGCTGGAACCCGGCGAATTCCGTCAGCGTCGGCTCGATGTCCAACCCGACCGCGGCCCACCGCAGATGGTACTGCCTCGACCAGCGGTCCAGGGCGCCGAATTGCGCCGCGGCGGCCGCGGCGTTGTCCGCGTTCACATAGTAACCCTGTTCATGCGACAGCACGATCCAGGCGGTCATCGGCACGCCGGCCCGGTTCAAGCGCGCCACGATCGCGGCGCGCGCGGCGCTGAAATCCTCGGTCGACAGGGCGACGCCCGCATGCAGCGCGACCAGCTCGGCGACCAGCGACGGCGTGAACAGGGCCTCCAGGCGGTCCGTGGGCCGGTCGCACGCGAAGGTGAGCTCCGGCCGGCCGCGCGCCGCCACGACGACGGCTTCCGCCGGCGCGGCGCGGAGGCCGCCGGCCATTCCGGCGGCGAGCAACGCTCCGGCGAGAAAGCGGCGGGGGCGGCAGGACACGCGGACGCACAACGTACCGCGGGCCGATCCCGTCGCAAACCGCCGCGCCCGATTGCGCCCGGCAAAAAAAAGCGCTCCGGAAACCGGAGCGCCTTGAATTCGCGGTGCGGCCGAGGTCGCGGACCGACGGCTCAGTAGTCCATGTCGCCGCCGCCCGGGGGCATCGGCGCCTTGTCCTTCTTCTCCGGGATCTCGGTGATCATGGCCTCGGTCGTCAGCAGCAGCCCCGCGATGGACGAGGCGTTCTGCAGGGCGATGCGCGTGACCTTCGTCGGATCCACCACGCCTGCCTTGACCAGGTCCTCATAGTCACCGCTGGCCACGTTGTAGCCGAAGTTGCCCTTGCCCTCGACCACCTTATGCACGACGACGCCGCCGTCGACGCCGGAATTGGCGGCGAGCTGGCGCAGGGGGCTCTCGATGGCGCGGCGCACGATCTGCGCGCCCACCGCTTCGTCGCCCTCGAGCTTCACGCCGTCGATGGCCTTGATGCAGCGGAGCAACGCGACGCCGCCGCCGGCGACGATGCCCTCCTCGACCGCCGCGCGGGTCGCATGCAGGGCGTCCTCCACGCGGGCCTTCTTTTCCTTCATCTCGGTCTCGGTCGCGGCGCCGACATGGATGACGGCAACCCCGCCCGCGAGCTTCGCCAGGCGTTCCTGCAGCTTCTCGCGGTCATAGTCGGAGGTGGTCTCGTCGATCTGCCGGCGGATCTGCTTCACGCGGCCCTGGATGTCGGAGGCCTTGCCCGCGCCCTCGACGATCGTGGTGTTTTCCTTGTCGATCGTGATGCGCTTGGCCCGGCCGAGGTCGCTGACCTGCACGTTCTCCAGCTTGATGCCGAGATCCTCGGTCAGGCAGCGGCCGCCGGTGAGGACGGCGATGTCTTCCAGCATGGCCTTGCGGCGGTCGCCAAAGCCGGGCGCCTTGACGGCGCACACGTTGAGCACGCCGCGGATCTTGTTGACGACGAGCGCGGCGAGCGCCTCGCCCTCGACCTCCTCGGCGATGATCAGCAACGGCTTGCCGCTCTTCGCCACCGTCTGCAGCAGCGGGAGCAGGTCGTTGAGAACGGTGATCTTCTTCTCGTGGATGAGCAGGTAGGCGTCCTCGAGCACCGCCTCCATGCTCTCGGCGCTGGTCACGAAGTAGGGCGACAGGTAGCCCTTGTCGAACTGCATGCCCTCGACGACGTCGAGGGTGGTGTCGATCGAGCGGGCCTCCTCGACGGTGATCGTGCCGTCCTTGCCCACCTTGTCCATGGCATCGGCGATCTTGTCGGCGATCTCAAAATCCCAGTTGGCCGAGACGGCGGCAACCTGGCGGATCTCCTCGCGGTCCGAGACCTTCTTGGAGATCTTCTTGAGATCCTCGACGGCGGCCTCGACGGCCTTGTCGATGCCGCGCTTGAGATAGATCGGGTTGGAGCCGGCGGTGACATTCTTCAGGCCCTCGCGATAGATGGCCTCGGCGAGCACCGTGGCGGTGGTGGTGCCGTCGCCCGCGGTGTCCGAGGTCTTGGAAGCGACCTCCTTCACCATCTGGGCGCCCATGTTCTCGTAGGGGTCGGGGAGCTCGACTTCCTTGGCGACGGTCACGCCGTCCTTGGTCACGGTCGGCGAACCGAATTTCTTGTCGATGACGACATTGCGGCCCTTCGGCCCCAGCGTCGCCTTCACCGCGCGGGAGAGCACCTCCACGCCGCGCAGGATTTTCTGACGGGCGGCTTCGTCAAACAGGAGTTGTTTGGCAGGCATAGTGATAAAGAATCAGAGTTCTGGGTTAAGGTTTGTGAAGGCCGGCGGTCAAACGATGACGCCGAGGATGTCATCCTCGCGCACGAGGGTGTACTTCTTCTCCTCGATCTTCACCTCGGTGCCGCCGTATTTGCTGATCAGCACACGGTCGCCGACCTTGACTTCGAAGGGACGGATCTTGCCGTCCTCTTCCCGTTTTCCCGTTCCAAGGGCAATCACCTTGGCCTCCTGGGGCTTTTCCTTCGCGCTGACCGGGATGATGATGCCTCCGCGGAGGTGCTCTTTTTCCTCGATGTGTTCCACGAGAACACGATCACCGATGGGTTTGATTTTGACGTTAGCCATAGTGGTTGATTTTGGTTTGGGTTTGGAGATTGGGGGCCACGGGCGGAACCGGGGGAATCCGTCCGCCAGGCGAACGGATCCGCGTCCGGCGCCGCCGGGTTATTTGTGCTTCTTGTTTTCGTCCACGACCTCGAAGTCGGCGTCGACCACATCGGCCTTCTTGCCGGCCTTCTTGGGTTCCGGGCCGGGGGCCGCCTCGCCCGCGTCCGGCGCCGGACCTTCGCCAGCCGCGCCCGCCGCGCCGGCCGCCTGCTGGGCCTGGGCATAGATGTCCGCGCCCAGCTTGGTCAGGCTTTCGATGGCCGCGCGCATCCGGGCGACGTCCTTGCTCTCAAGGTCTTTCTTGGCCTCGGTGATGCCGGCCTCGATCTTGGTTTTGACGTCCGCCGGCAGCTTGTCGCCGGCGTCGCGGACGGTCTTCTCCAACTGGTAGATGACCGAATCGAGCTGGTTGTGCGTTTCGATCTCCTCGCGGTGGTGCTTGTCCTCCTCGGCATGGGCCTCCGCCTCGCGTGTCATCTTCTCGACCTCGTCCTTGGACAGCCCGGAGGAGCCCTGGATGGTGATCTTTTGCTCCCGGCCGGTTCCGAGGTCCTTGGCCGAGACGTGCAGGATGCCGTTGGCGTCGATATCGAAGGTGACCTCGATCTGCGGCGTGCCCCGCGGCGCGGGCGGGATGCCGTCGAGGCGGAAGGTGCCCAGCACCTTGTTGTCGCGCGTCATGGGCCGCTCGCCCTGCGTGACCACGATTTCCACCGACGGCTGGCTGTCGCTCGCCGTGGAGAAGGTCTGCGATTTCTTGGTCGGAATGGTGGTGTTCCGCGGGATCATCGGCGTGGCGACGCCCCCGAGCGTCTCGATCGCCAGCGTCAGCGGCGTGACGTCCAGCAGGAGGACGTCGCGGACCTCGCCCTTGAGCACGCCAGCCTGGATCGCCGCGCCCACGGCGACGACCTCGTCCGGGTTGACGCCCTGGTGCGGCTGCTTGCCGCCGAGGTTCTTGGCGATGTCGACGACCTTGGGCATGCGGGTCATGCCGCCGACGAGCACGAGCTCGTTGATCTCGCCCGCCGTCATGCCCGCGTCCTTGAGGCAGCTCTTGAACGGCTGCACGCAGCGCTCGAAGAGGGAATCGCAGATCTGCTCCATCTTCGCCCGGGTCAGGGTGACGTTGAGATGCTTTGGTCCCGCGGCATCCGCGGTGATGAAAGGCAGGTTGATGTCGACCGACTGGGTCGACGAGAGGGCGATCTTGGCCTTTTCCGCCTCCTCCTTCAGGCGCTGGAGCGCCATGGGATCCTTGTGCAGGTCGATGCCGTGGTCCTTTTTGAAATTGTCGACCAGCCAGCCGATGATGGCGTCATCCCAGTTGTCGCCGCCGAGGTGCGTGTCGCCGTTGGTGGCCTTGACCTCGAACACGCCGTCGCCGATCTCCAGAATCGACACGTCGAACGTGCCGCCGCCCAGGTCGAACACCGAGATCTTCTCGTCCTTCTTCTTCTCCAGCCCGTAGGCCAGCGACGCGGCCGTCGGCTCGTTGATGATGCGCAGCACCTCCAGGCCGGCGATCTTGCCGGCGTCTTTGGTGGCCTGGCGCTGGGCGTCGTTGAAATACGCGGGAACGGTGATGACGGCCTGGGTGATCTTCTCGCCAAGGTAGGCCTCGGCATCGGCCCGCATCTTGGCGAGCACCATGGCCGAGACCTGCTGCGGCGCGAACTGCTCCACCTGGTCGCCCGATTTCACCTCGATATAGGCGTCGCCATTTTTGCCCTCGGTGACCTTGAACGGATAATTCTTCGCCTCCTCGCGGACCTCGGTGAACTTGCGACCGATGAGGCGCTTCGCGGAGAAAACCGTGTTCTTCGGATTGGTGATCGCCTGGCGTTTGGCCGCCTGCCCGACCAGCCGCTCGCCGGTCTTGGTAAACGCCACGACGGACGGTGTCGTGCGTGCGCCTTCGGCGTTGGGGATCACCACCGGCTCGCCACCTTCCATCACCGCCATGCAGGAATTAGTCGTGCCCAGATCGATACCGAGAATACGGCTCATGCCAGATTCTTAGCAACGCTTGTGCCTTCG
>JBJKRD010000522.1:0-2934 GCA_046704925.1 Opitutaceae bacterium
CCGTGGGCCGGCTCCCGGAGCATTCGGACAACTTCGCCCCGCTGGTAGATGCCGGGATCAACGGGGTGGACGCGGGCCGGGGGAACACGCGCCGGCCGAAGATCCTGCTGCACGTCGACCACGGCGGCGATCCGTTCCTTACCCGGGGCTTCTTCGAGCGGATCGATGCCTACGGCATCCCTTACGACGTGGTCGGCGTGTCCTTCTATCCGTGGTCCCACGGAACGCTGCTCGACCTGCGCGCCAACCTGCGGTTCATCGCGGAGGACCTGCACAAGGACGTCATGGTCGTCGAGACCGGCTACTACTGGAAGCCCAGCCGGTACTTTCGGGATACGCCCCCGCCGTTCCCCGAGTCGCCGGAGGGCCAGCGGCAGTGGCTGGAGGCGGTGAACGAGGTCGTGATGCAGACGCCCGACGGCCGCGGCAAAGGCGTATTCTGGTGGGAGCCGGCGGCGGCGGGCGGCCTCGTCGCCCGCGGCTATTTCGACGAGGAACATGACGCGCTGCCGATCATGTCGGCGTTCGACCGATTCACCCGTCCGCCGCACCGGACCGACGGCCAGGCTCCGCCGGCGGTGCCGCCGTCGGCGTTGCGCTTCGGTCCGGCGCCGTGAGGAACGGCCGGCGCCGGGGGCTCGCGGGCCGGAGCGATCGGAGCGTGGATTTCGGTCATGGGTTGATTCCCGCCGGCTTCCCGCCTAGATGTCCCGCGTCCACCCGCTGCCTCAACCCGCGTTTCGTCATGCGTTCGCCTGTCCTCCTCGCCGTCCTCTCCCTGTTCACCCCGCTGCTCGCCGCCGGCGAACATCCCTGGCAACAGCTCACCGATCCGACGCCGGCGGAGGTGGCGGCGCATTTCGCCGCGCCGCCGATGCCATACGGCGTCACGGCGTGGTGGGGCTGGGATGGGCATATCACACCGGAGGTCATCAATCGCGATTTGGACGCATTCGCGGCGCGGGGCATTCACGTCGTCACCATCGAGGCCGGCTACGGGATGAGCGCGCCGTACCTTTCGCCCGGATGGTTCGAGACGGTCCGGACGGCGGTGGCGGCAGCGGCGAAACGCGGCATGGGGGTGTGGCTGGTGGACGAGGGCAAATATCCCAGCGGTTTCGCCGGCGGGAAATTCAGCGCGGAACGGCCCGATCTGCGCATGCAGGCACTGGAGGTCGGCGACAAGATCGACGTCATCGGCGGCACGACGCTGACGGAAACGCTGCCGGCCGACACGGTGGGCGTCTACGCGATCAATATGGCCGGCGGCGCGAACCGGCCGGTCGCCTTCACCGGTGACGAATTCCATTGGGTCGCCCCGCCGGGCCGATGGCAGCTGCTGGTCATTGAGCACCAGTTTCGGACGTCGCCGACCCGTTCCGCGAACAACCCGACCCGCGGCAAGGACCGGAACAACTCACTGGAGGATTACCTGAATCCCGCCGCGACGAAGCAGTTCCTCGCCTGGACCGAGGAGCGGTACGAGCACTACGTGGGCGGGGAGCTGGGGAAGACCGTACTGGGATTCCGCGGGGACGAGCCGGATTACTCGATCCCGGGCCTGCCGTGGACGCCGGCGCTCTTCGGCGAGTTCGAGCGACGCAAAGGATACGACGTGCGGCCGTACGTGGCCGGCTTTTTCGATCCGGCGCCGCCCGAGAAGGAGACGCGGGCGAAGGCCGATTACTGGGACGTGTGGTCGGACCTGTTCCGCGACCATTTTTTCCGCCTGCAGGGCGACTGGTGCGCGGCGCACGGGGTGGAATATCTCGTGCACCTGAACCACGAGGACAAGATGATGGAGCTGGTCCGTTCGGAAGGGGATTTCTTCAAGGACATGCGTTACGTCGAGGTGCCCGGCATCGACGCGATCTGGCACCAGATCTGGCCGGGGGAGGTCGCCGACTTTCCGAAATACGCGTCGTCGGCGGCGCACGTCTTCGGCCGGCCGCGGGCCTTCACCGAGAGCTTCGCGGCCTACCGGCCGGCACCGAACCTCGCCCAAGCCCGCTGGATCATGAACCAGCAATATGTCCGGGGCATCAACCTCCAGGAGGTCATGTTCGTGCCCGCGTCGAGCGGAGGCCGGCTGAATTTCCGCGGCTGGATGGCGGACGAGAAGTTCCCGGCGCTGATGGCCTATGCGAACCGGGCCACCTACCTGCTGGCGCAGGGCCGGCCGGCCGCGCGGATCGCGGTCTATTATCCGACCCTGAGCCTGTGGCTGGGCGACGCCCACGCCGACCAAGCCACGCTCGCGATCATGCGGCAACTGCTCGAGCACCAGCGCGACTTCGACTTCATTAACGAGGAGGCGTTCGCCACCGCGCTCACCCTGCGGGACGGGGCGCTGGAGAATCTCAGCGGCCAGTCCTACCGCGCCGTGCTGGTGCCGCCGCTGGCCGCGATCTCGAGACTGGCGCTGGACCGGCTGCAGGCGCTGGCGGCGGCCGGCGGCAGGGTGATCTTCCTCGGCGCCATTCCCTCGCTGGTCGTCGACCGCACGTTCCGGGACGCCGCCGGGCCGCCCAACGTCGATTGGGCGGTGCGGGAGCCGTCGACGGACCTGACCCCGGCGGTGCTCGCCGCGCTACCCCCGCCGGATGTGCAACTCGACCCGCCGGGCCCCGCCGTGAAATACCTGCACCGGCGCTGGCAGGGGGCCGACCTCTACTTCTTCTTCAACGAGAGTGACCAGCCGCAGGACCGCACCGCCGAGCTGAAGGGATCCGGCCCGGCCCAGACCTGGGACGCCGACTCGGGGAAGATCACGGATTTGCCTGCGGCCGGGGGCGACGGCGCCGTCAAGGTGTCCCTGCGGCTGGCCCCCTATGCGACGGAGTTCATTGTCCTCGGAAACCCCGGGCCGGCCGCCGGCCGCCAAACCGGCCAGGCCCGATGATTTCGTCCGGACCGCGGCCGAATCCACCCGAC
>JBJKRD010000523.1:0-2579 GCA_046704925.1 Opitutaceae bacterium
ATGCAGGTGCCCAAGCCCGCCGCGCCGCCCCTACCGACCGCGGTGACCTCCCCCCAAGCCCCGGCCAAGGGCGCCAACGAGGAGACCGGCTTGGCGGGGTTCATCAGTCGCATGCAGGAATTGGTCAACCAGTCCCTGCCGATGTTGCAGCCGGGCGGATCCTACTGGATCTACGGCCGGCCAAGCTTCGGCAATCCAATGCAGGGGAATTATTTTCGCCTCGATTTGGGCGGGTGGGTCAAGGCCACCAACCACCTGAGTCTGAATGCCGGTGCCCAGAGCTACATCTGGCGCGACATCGATCGCCAGGACACCACGCGTTACGGGTTTTATGGCGTCAACGGCGGGGTGAAATACGAACGGAGCCTGTCTCATCCCACCGGCTCGGCCATGAGCACGGGCCTCAACTACTCCACGCCCGTGGGCAACCCGCCGACCGCCCTGACCGATGGCTACCGCCACCTTGATCCCTACTACACCTATTCCCGCCCGCTCGACCCCAAGACCCGCCTCGTCGGGTTCATCACCGTGGGCGCGGATTTCCTGAACCACACCGGCCTGCCCAGTCATTTCGGCCGGAACCAACTGCACTCGAATTCGTGGGGAGTTTCCATCGGCGCCAGCCGGCCGTGGAAGTACTTCTCCGGCTCCCTGACCCTGAATGGCGCCACCACCGCCCTGCTGAGCAAGAGCGCCCGCCAGGTCTTCGGCCTGACCCCGCAGATCTACATTCCCCTGTTTCCCGGTCGGATCCGGTTCGCCCGCATCACCCTCGTGCTGAGCGCCAAGGCGGTCGTCGGTCCCGACGGCACCCAATTCGGGTCGGGCGCCAGCGTGCGTTGGGATTTTCGCTCCCGCCCCTACCGGGATTCCCAGTAGCCGCCGGCGGGGCGGGGCCCGCAACCGCCGCCGGGCGAGGCGCCGCCGGAGCCACCCGGCCGGGCGCCGCAAAAACGGTTTCCCTTGGCCCGCGCAAACCGCTAGGTAATCAGGCCTCATGAAGAAGGAAGCCGTTCTCGCCAAGATCAAGTCCGAGAAGGTCGTCGCCATCATCCGCGCCGACAGCCCCGCCGGCCTGCTCGACTGCGCCCGCGCGCTCGCCGCCGGGGGGCTCACCGGCATCGAGCTGACCATGACCACGCCCGGCGCCATCCCCATGCTGGAGAAGGCCAGCGCGGAACTGCCGGATTTTCTCTTCGGCCTGGGCACGGTGCTTGACGCGGAGACGGCGCGGGCGGGCATCCTGGCCGGTGCCAAATTCATCGTCACCCCCGCCCTGCGGCCCGACGTGATCACACTTTGCCGCCGCTACAGCGTCCCGGTATTCGCCGGGGCGCTCACGCCCACCGAAATCGTCGCGGCGTGGGAGGCAGGCGCCGACGCGGTGAAGGTCTTTCCCGCCGAATTTTTCGGCCCGGCCTACATCAAGTCGGTCAAAGCTCCCCTGCCCCAGATCGAACTGCTGCCGACAGGCGGTGTGACGCCCGACACGATCGGCGAGTTTCTAAAGGCCGGCGCCATGGCCGGCGCCGCGGGCAGCGCCCTGGTCGAGGCGAAAGCCCTGAAGGAAAAGAACTGGGCCGCGATCACGGCGAAAGCCCAGGCGTTCGTGAAGGCGGTCGAGGCGGCAGGCGGTAAGCCGTAAGCTTTGAGCTGCGCTCCGCCGCGGCGCGCTCGTGCTCCAGCAGGCGCTGCTTCCGCCAGAGGCCGCCGCCGTACCCGGTCAATGCGCCGTCGGATCCGATGACCCGGTGGCACGGGATCACGATGGAGAGCAGGTTGGAACCGTTGGCGCGGCCCACGGCCCGTTGGGCGCCGGGACGCCCGACCACGGTCGCGATTTGCGCGTAGGACCGCGTGGTCCCGGGCGGGATGCGTCGCAACTCCGCCCACACCCGCTGTTGAAAGGGCGAACCCACCGGCGCCAGCGGCAGATCGAACCCCAGGCTCTCACCGGAAAAATAACGTCGCAACTGCGCCTCGGCGGCGCCCAGCGCCGCGTTGGTGCCCGGCACCACCGCGCATTTCAGCCGGCGGCGCAGCCGCCGTATTTCGTTCTCCAGCCCGCGGCGATCCACAAACTCCAGCAGCCGCAGGCCGGTCCCGTCGGCCAGGCCGAGCATCTTGCCGAGCGGCGTCGCGAAGCGGCGCGCCATCAAAACGTCCTCCGTCCGCGCGCCGCCGGCCGGTTTGCCGAAGACGCCCAGGAAGGCGCGGCGGAAGCCGCTGCCGGACTCGTAGCCGCCGTCGAGCTGGGCTTCGATGACGGGCCGCCCGGCGCGCACGCCGTGCAAGGCCATCCCGAGGCGGCGCGCCCGCTGGTAGGCCTGGAAGGTCAGCCCGTAGTAGGCCCGGAAGCGGCGCCGCGCCGTGGAGGGATCAACCCCCAGGGCCGCGAGTTCCTTGTCCGCCAGCCGACCCGCGGGATTCGCCTCGACCGCGTGCAGCAGCCGCGCCACGACCGGCGGCGGCGGGGCGGCGCCGTCGAGGGGACGGCACAACCGGCACGGCCGGTAGCCGTCGTGCAACGCCGCCGAGGGCGAGGCGAAGAACTCGACGTTCTCCGCCCGCGGTTTCTT
>JBJKRD010000524.1:0-6691 GCA_046704925.1 Opitutaceae bacterium
GAGCATGGCGCTCAATTCGGCGTCCGGTTGGCCGCCGCGTTCCTTGAGGTGATCGTAGATCTCGAAACCCAGGTCCTGCGAGAAGGCGACGGCTGGCAGCCCGTGCAGGACGCCCTCGAACGCGCCGGCCACCGTGCCGCTCGCCAGGATGAAGCCGATCGAGGCGTTGAGGCCGACGTTCATGCCGCTGACGACGGCGTCGGGCCGGACCGTCACCAGGTGGGCCAGGGCGATGTTGACGCAATCCGCCGGCGTTCCGTCCACCACCCAGGTCGGGCAGCCCAGACCGCGGTCGACGGACGCCGACCCCACCGGCCGCGTCCGCGACTTCGCGGCGCTGATCCAGCTCTGTTCGGTCTTGGGCGCGACCACGGAAAGGTCGAAGCCGGCCTCGCGCAACCCGGATACCAGCGCGTGCAGGAACACGCAATCGATGCCGTCGTCGTTCGTGACGAGAAGTCTCATGGTGGCCCCTAGCTGTAGGCAAACGGCGGCCGGCGATAAGCCAAAAGTGCGAAAGCGGGCGCGTATCTCAGGTTTGCCGGTTGGCGCGCTTTGACCGCAAGGTCAGTCGGTAGCGGCGGCGAAAACGGGCCCCCTGTCGGTACATTTCGTGGTGCCGGGGGACGCGAACGGTCCCGACGTAGCGGGCGCCGAGGATCTCGCAGGTGCGAACGGAGGCCCGGTTCGCCGGATCGACCGTCAACCAGACGGCGGCCAGCCCGTGCGCCCGCGCCAGGGCCAACAACAGGCGGCAACTGCGCGCCGCATAGCGGTGACCGCGATGCGGGCGGTCCACTGCGTAGCCGATCTGGCCGGGGCAACGCAGGGCTCGCGCCGGACCGATCCGGAGGTGGATGACCCCGAGGCGGACCGGTGTGCCCGTCCGACGCATTTCGAACGCGTACGCCGGAACATGTCGTTTGACGGGATCCGCCGGCAATCTCCGGGTCAGGACCAATTCCAAGTCTCCATCGACAAGCCCGCCGGGCCTTCGGAAGCGAAAGCGCCGCGACCGCCCGCCGAGCTGCCGCTCCAGCGTCGCCGCGGCCGTGAAGCGGAGACCCCGGAGCCCCACGGAAGCGGCGGCCCGGAGGTTTCGCTCGCTGTCGTCAATCAACAGGCAGTCGTCGGATTTTCGTCCCAACGCCGCCAGGACCTTCTGGAAGGTCGAAGGTTTCTTCTTGGTCTGGCCCAGCGCGAAGGAAAAAAACCGCGGTTGCAGGAGCCCAAGCCAGGGATGGATGCGATGGATGTACGCGGCCCATTCGGCGGCGTGATCCGAGAGCAGGACGAGCTCGTGGTGGCGCGCGAGACGGCGCAACAACGGCACCATGCCGGGCACGCGGCGGCGGAAATTGCGCCGGATGGTCCGTTTCAACGCCGTCACGGAGATATCCCAACGCTGGCGCCGCACAATGCCGGCGAAGTAATCGTCCTCGCTCATCCGCCCGCAGCACAGCTCCTGCAGCCCCTGGCGCTCAAAGACGCGGAGGATCGCCCGGGGCTCGCGGTGGAGCCGCGCGGCGATCGGCTGTTCGATGCCGATCAGGCCGGCGATGAGAACCTCGGACAGGTCGAAGATGAGGGTCCGCGGCATCCGCGCAGGGTGGAGCACGGGCCGGTGAAACTCAAGCGGCCGGGGCGGACCGGCCGCGACCGGTGTCAGTCGCAGCCGTGACCTGCCGGCGCCCGGCGAAGCGGACCACCCGGCAGAAAAAAAGGGCGGCCGGTGCCGGCCGCCCTGAACTTCTGGCTTGATGCTTACAGCGGGTTACGCCTGCGGCGTGGGCGCGGCGGCCGGCTCGCCGGCCGGTTGCTTCTCCTGGGTCTCGCGCTCCTTCATCGCGGCCCGGCGCGAAAGGCGGACCTTGCCGGTCCGCTCATCGATACCGATGCACTTGACCCACACCATGTCGCCGACCTTGGCCACGTCCTCGGTGCGGCGCACCCGGAAGTCGGCGAGCTCGGAGATGTGCACGAGCCCCTCCTTCCCGGGCAGGCACTCGACAAATGCGCCGAACTCCTTGGTGCCGGTGACGCGGCCGTGATAGGTCTTGCCCATCTCGATCTGTTCGCCGCCGCCGCAGATGGCGTCGATCTCCTTGACCGCGCGGGCCATGGCGTCGGCGTTGTTCGAGTAAATGTAGACCTTGCCGGAGTCGTCTTCGGCGATGTCGATCTGCGCGCCGGTGGCCTCGGTGATGCGGCGGATGGTCTTGCCGCCCGGGCCGATGAGCAGGCCGATCTTTTCCGGATCGATCTGGATCGTCTGGATGCGCGGCGCGTACTGGCTGAGCTGCTTGCGCGGCTCGGGAATGGCGCTGAGCATCTTGCGCAGGATCTCGATTCGGGCGTCGCGAGCCTGGAAGATCGCCTTTTTGGCGATCTCAATCGGCAGGCCGTTGATCTTCAGGTCGAGCTGAAAACCGGTGATGCCCTCGGTGGTGCCGGCCAGCTTGAAGTCCATGTCGCCGAAGTGGTCTTCTTCGCCAAGGATGTCGGTCACGGTGACCCAGCGGGTGATGGCGCCGCTGGCGTCGTTCTCGGTGATCAGGCCGCAGGAGATGCCCGCGACCGGCGCCACGATCGGCACACCGGCATCCCTCAGCGACAGGCAGCCGCCGCAGATCGAGGCCATCGACGTCGAGCCGTTCGAGGCCATGATCTCCGAGGTCAGGCGGATGGAATAGGGGAACACGTCCTCCGGCGGCACCACCGGGAGGAGCGAGCGCTCGGCGAGCGCCCCGTGGCCGATTTCGCGCCGGCCCGGGCCGGTCGTGCGACCGGTTTCGCCCACGGAGAACGGCGGAAAATTATAGTGCAGGATGAAACTCTTGGAGCGGGCGCCGCCGGTGAGGGCGTCGAGTTCCTGGGCGTCCTTGGTGGGCCCCAGCGTGGCGAAGACCAACGCCTGGGTGTCGCCGCGCTGGAACAGCGCCGAGCCGTGCACGCGCGGCATCACGCCGGCGTCGCACGTGAGCGGCCGGATCGTGGTCGCGTCGCGGCCGTCGGCCCGCACCCCCTTGTCGAGCACGGACTGCCGGTAGGCCTTGTACTGCAGATCCTCGAACACGATCGCGAGGTCGTGCTCCTCGAAGTTGCCTTCGCCGAGCTCGGCCAGCAGGGCGGCCCGGGCCTCCTCCTGGAGCGCGTCCACGTTGGCCTGCCGGACCTGTTTTTCCTTGCCGAAGATGGCGTCGGCGACCTTCGCGGCGGCGACACGCTCGATGATGGCGCGGGCCTCGGGCTTGGCCGCCACCAGCGAGATCGCGGCCTTGGGTTTGCCGGCCCGGGTGACGAGCTCCTTGATCGCCTTGATGATCGGTTGGATGGCTTGATGGCCGAACTCCAGCGCCTCGATGAAGCGCTCCTCCGGGACCTGGTCCGCGGAACCCTCGAACATCAGCATGTCCTTCTCGTTGCCCACGTAGATCAAATCGAGGCTCGATTGGAACATCTGTGCGATGGTCGGGTTGGCGACAAACTGGCCGTCGATCTGGCCCACGCGCACGCAGGCGATGGGGCCATCCCAGGGAATGTCGGAGAGGGCCAGCGCCGCCGAAGCGCCGTTGACCATCAGGATGTCGGATTCGTGCGCCTGGTCGGCGGAAAGGAGGATCCCGAGGATCTGCACCTCATTGAGAAAGCCGCTCGGAAAGAGCGGGCGGCACGGCCGGTCGCACAGGCGCGAGGTCAGGATCTCCTTTTCGGAGGGGCGACCTTCGCGCTTGAAGAAACCGGCGGGAAACCGGCCGGCGGCGGCGTATTTCTCGCGGTAGTCGACCGTGAGCGGGAAGAAGTCCTGGCCGGGGCGGATGGTCGAGGCGACCGTGGCGGACACGAAGACGGTGGTTTCACCGATTGAGACGGTGACAGCCCCGTTGGCGAATTTGGCGAGGGTGCCGGTCCCGATGGTAAGGTCGAGTTCCGGAACCTTGACGGTATGGATCTGATTCATGGTCTGAGCGGATTCTATGGGTCGGGTTTCGGACCCGATCGGCCGGGCGCTAGGCCCGGCTCGGATTGCGCCATGCCCCGCCGCATCGGCGGGGCCCCGGCGCGCGGGGTTCAACGGTTTTCTAACCGGATTTCGCTCCCGGCCCCAGGCACGAGAGATTTCGGTTTGGCGCCGCTCTTCTTCGGTGGGCGGGCCTTAGGCCCGACTGATCGGGGATAATCCCCGATCCCACGTATGCAGCCCCAAGCGGAAATGTCCCGGTCTGAAGGTCTGGGTCAGAAATGACAGCGGGCGGACCGCGGATTGGTCCGCCCGTCGAGGAAAGCGGCTATTTGCGCAGGTTGAGACGCTGCAGCAATTCGTTGTACTTGGCCAAATCGCCGGCCTTCAAATAATCGAGCAGTTTTCGGCGGCGGCTGGCCATGTGGAGGAGGCCACGGCGGCTGTGGAAGTCCTTGCGGTGCTGCCGCAGATGCTCGGTCAGATGATTGATCCGGGCGGTGAGCAGCGCGATCTGGACGTCGCAGGAGCCGGTGTCCTTCTCGTGTACCTTATATTGGTTGATGATTTCGGTTTTGGCTATCGACATGGTTTTGTTTGGGTTACACGACTGCAGAACCCGTAGGCTCCGTATCACCCGCCCTTGGCTGCAGGCCGCGGGCCGGCGATACCGTTCCAACCCCGCCGACAGGCGGGATCAGTCATGGTGACAGCCCGCAACCGGCGGGCTGGCACTAACGTAAGGGGACACTATCCCGAACGCGGAGAACGCGCGCAAGCGCAAACTTGGTTGTCGAAATGCCGCAAGAAACGGTGCCATTCGGCCCTCCGGCCGGCCGGCTCTTGACCCGCAAGAGCCTCCCGGCGCGCCACTTGACCGAACCGCCCCGCGACATGAAAACCGCGGAACCCCGGGCTCAAGACCCGCTGTTCATCCCGCCGCGAGATTGAGCTCCTGCACGTGATCGCAGCCCGGCAGTTTCCGGATCTTCTCCACGATGGCGGCGCGATGCAGGAAGAGTTCGCTGCGCACGACGCTGTGCGAGACCACGACCAGGAGCACCCGGTTTCTTTCGATCCGCACCGGGTGGGAGTAGGCGGCATTGGGCGGACCGACCAGTTCGGGCCAATGGTCGCGGATGGTCTGCTCAGTCGAGTGGCGCCCAATCTGGTATTTGACCAGCAATTCCTGGATCAACGGTGCCATGTCCTTTACCGGCCGGCTGCGCATCCGGCGCGGTTCCGAGTACGGGACCCGCCGAAAATCCCCGATCAATTTCTCGGCGGACTTGCTGAAGTGGTGCGGCTCGTCGGACATGGGAGTGAGGGATGAGGGAGTGAGGGAGAAGAGCGACCGTCTTTTGGTAGCTGCGCGGGATCGTGGCTCGAACATGAAAACGCTTTCTCTTCCTCCCTCAATCCCTCATTCCCTTAGTCCCTCAGTCCCTTAATTCCTCATTCCCTCCGCGGCGGATCCCGACGGCGCTCGGCCTCATACAGCCGGCTGTAGCGCACGAGCGCGCCGAACGCCGTCGTCCACGCGATGTAAAACCCGGGATAGCCGTCGAGAAAACCCAGCTTGAACACATAAGCCCGAAGGAAGCGCCACGCCGGGCGGACGATGGCTCTCGCCAGCGAAAAATGCCCGCCCTGCGCCGTCTGGCGCTCGACGAACAGGTCGGCAAAATGGTTGATCTTGGCCACCTGGCTGCGGAGCGTCGGAAACGAGTAGTGGTGCAGATCGCCGGCCAGGGTCGCCACGGGCCCGTCGGCCTCCACTTTCTCGTGGACATATTCGTCGCCGCCCCACCGTGCGCGGTCGCGGTGGAACAGGCGCAGGCTGAGGTCGGGATACCAGTCGCCGTGCGTGATCCAGCGGTCGATGAACCAGACCTTGCGCGGAAACCGGGCGCCGGCGAACCGGTCGTGATCGGCGCTCCCGAAAAACGCCATCAGCGACGCGCGCAGCTCGGGCGACACCTCCTCATCGGCGTCCAGCGCCAGCGCCCACGGCTGGTTGGCCTGGTCGAGCGCCCAGTTTTTCGTGTCCCGGTAGCCGCGCCACTCGGTCTCGAACACCACCGCGCCGAGCGCCTCGGATACCCGGCGGCTGTCGTCGGACGTGCCGTTCTAAACCTCGATGCACTCCATCACCCAGCCCCGCACGCTGGCCAGACAGCGCGGCAGGTTGTGCGCCTCGTTGCGGGCGATGATGACGACGGACAGGGGGAGGCGGAACGGGGAAACCACTTGGGCACATTAATGGACGCGAATCCGCCCGGAAGAAACCAGATTTTTCGCGGCGGGCGGAGGACGGGACTGCCGCGCGTGAACCGGTCGTGCCCGATCCGTATGCGTTACCTCCGGCTGGGCATTGTCACCTGGCGTCAGGCCGGTCCGCCGGTCGCCGGCCCGGTGCGTTCGGCCGTCTCCCGCCGGCGATATTCGTCGAGAATCGCCGCCGTTGCGGTCGCCCCGCACCGGCTGGCCCCCAGGTCGCGAACCCGGATCAAACCGTCAAGATCGCGGACGCCGCCGGCGGCCTTGACCTGGACCTTGGGCGAGCAGCTCGCCCGCATGAGCGCCAGATCGTGCGCGGTGGCCCCGGCGTAACCGTAGCCGCCGCCGGCCTGCTTGACGAAGCCAAAGCCGGTCGAGGTTTTGACCCAGTCGGCCCCCGCCCGTTCGCAGAGCTCGCACAGCTTCCGTTTGAGGGTGTCGGCATCGAGG
>JBJKRD010000525.1:0-2679 GCA_046704925.1 Opitutaceae bacterium
GCTGCGGATCACACTCCCCAGCGGCGCCCGGCTGCACCTGCGCGGCCCGAGCACCGACGGCATCGACGTCGACAGCTCGCAGAACGTCACCATCCGGAAATGCTACATTTCGACCAACGACGACGACATCGCGCTGAAAGGGAGCAAGGGGCCGCAGGCCGATCGCGACAAGCAAAGCCCGCCGGTGGAGAACATTCTGGTCGAGGACGTGGAGGTCGGCGACGGCAACGGTCTGCTCACCTGCGGGAGCGAGGCCACGGTGGTGCGAAATGTGACCGTGCGGCACTGCACCCTGAGCGGGCACGCGACGATGCTGACCCTGAAGCTGCGCCCCGACACGCCGCAGCATTATGAAGACATCACCCTCGACGACATCACGCTCAAGGGCGGCGGACGCCTGATCAACATTGCGCCCTGGCGCCAGTTCTTCGACCTGCAGGGCCAGGCGCCGCCGACGCAGCGCGTGACCAACATCACGCTCAAGAACATCCACGGGACCTACGGCTCGTTTGGCGTTTTGCGCGGCAATCCGGGCGACCTCCTGGAGAATTTCACGTTCGAGAACATCGACGTCACGCTCCGCGACCCCGCGTTCCAGCCGGCGCCCGTGAAGCATTTCGTCCTCCGCCATGTCACCGTGAACGGCCAGCCGTTCGCGCTGCCGGAACGCGGGCGCACTCGCCCGTAGCCGAACGCGCCTCGGCGCGGGCCGCGATTGCGGTGGGGCGGAGTTAATCTCGGCCATCGGCGACCTTTCGGAGGCGGCGGGCATAAAGCCCGCCCCACCGTCTTCGTGGCGTAATCCGAATCCTTCCCGTAGCCGAACGCGGGAGCGTTTGGCCGAATACCCTGAGCCAAAGCCTTCCGGCTTCGGCTACGCTCGTGCAGCATCGCACGCTCATGCAGCATCGCAGCCGAACGCGGGAGCGTTTGGCCGAATGCCCTGAGCCGAAGCCTTCCCAGCCATCGCGCCTTGCGCCATGGCCGGCGGGCGCCTTCGGCTACGGGCGGACAAGGCCGTCCCGCCCCCCAACAGAGACCTCCGTACCCTCACGCCGCCGCCGGGTGCTCGGTAGCCCATCCCACTGGATGCGGCCGATCCAGGCTTCCTCGGGGGCGCGCGCCGCCCGGCGCGCTTCTCCGTGCCTGCGGACAAGGCCGTCCGCGCCCCCAGAAGGAAGACCCTCTGCGCTTACGGCCGGGCCTTCAGGTGCTCGTCGAGAAATCTCAGGTACACGTCCCAGTCTGCCGGCACGATGCCGTGCCCGCCGTGGTGCATCAGGAAGCCGAGCGTGGTCATCAGCGGCTGGCCGGGCGGCGGCTGCGAGTACTGTTCGATGCCCTTCTGACCCAGGAGATGGTAGACCGGCGTCGCCGCCTTGGCCGCGAGAAATTCGCCGTAGGGATCGGACCACTTGTCCGTGTCGCCCGTCTGCAGCAGCAGCGGCCGCGGCGCCATCAGCGCGATGATGAAATGCGCGTCGAACGGCGCCTCGTCGGCCCGCCCCGCCCACTTGGCGTAGTTGGCCGCGAACTGGTAGGGGTATCGTGTCGGGGCCACGAGGTGCGCCACGGTCTCGCCGTAATTGCGCCGGCTCAGCGCCGCGCCGCCCTCGCCCGAGCAACTGGCGATCACCAGCGGGATCCGCGGATCGCGCGCCCCGGCCCACAGCACGGTCTTGCCCAGGCGCGACACCCCGATGATCGCGATGCGCCTGGCGTCCACGCCCGCATCGGTCTCGAAATAATCGACCACCCGGCTGATGCCCCAGGCCCAGGCCGAGATGGCGCCCCATTCGTCGGGCGCCGGCGCGGTCTGGCCGGGTTTGAGATAAACGGCCCGGATACCGTGGGCCAGCGCGTTGAGGGCGTCGGGATCGACATCCGCATAGTTGAAGGTCGCGAAGCCGATGCCGTGGGCGAGCACCCGCGGGACGTCCGCCTTTCCGAAGTTCGGACCGTGGGTCGCCGGCACGCGCTTGCCTTCGCGGCGGTCCCACATCCGTCCCACCTTCACGCCCGGGTCATTGACGGCCAGGTTGTTCGCCAGGAAATTGATCATCAGCAGCACCGGCACGGGCTGCTTGGCGTCGGCCGGCAGGTAGAGCAGCAGGTCCAGCCGCGGGCCATCCTTGTCCTTGGTGAAATAAATCGTGACCTGGCGGCGGAGCGCCTTGCCGTCGAAAGCCGGCGTGCCGGGGTCGAACACATCGAAGGTCAGGTCGGCCGGGCGGCCGGGGCAGCGGCCGTACTGGTTCTCCTGGATCAGTTTGAGGATCTCGGGGCGGCGCTGGTCGAACCACGTCTTGGCGTCGGTCACCGGCTGGCCGTTCGCCAGCCGCAGCGGGTCGGGCAGCGTGTAGGCGCCGGTTTTGGCCTCGGTGTAGTTCACCGGGATGCCGGCCACCCTGCCGTCCGGCGTGTCGATGATCTGGGCGCGAAGGGCGGCGGCGAGGAGCAGGGCGGCGCCGAGCGCGGTGAACAGGAGCGAGCGATGGGTTTTCATAGGCGGATCTTGACGGGAGCTTGGCCGCAACGATGCAATTGAAAGTGCGGCGGCAGGAGCTTGTTCGCAAGCGGCCGATGGGCGCCGCGTATCACAGAAGCAATGGAGGGCGCAGAGATTGAAGCGCGAGTGTCCGACATCAGACTGTGCCCGGCCGCCGGCAATCTCCGGAC
>JBJKRD010000526.1:0-5470 GCA_046704925.1 Opitutaceae bacterium
GTTCTACAACGCGAACTATCCGGCCCGTCTGCCGCGGGATCGCGGCCCGGACGGCATGTTCACCGCCGCCGGCTGGGGATCCCGGCCCTCGGGTCTGCTCGGCCCGGTGACGCTGGGTCCGCTCGCGCCCGCGCCGTAATCGGCCGCCGGCCGGACGGAATCGTTCGAATTGTAGGGCGGGATCTCCCGACCCCGCCCATTTGCTGACGAATCTTCATAATCAGAAGGCATCTTGATGCGTCGACGCCGACACCTGTGCCGCCTTCCAAGGATATGGGTGAACCATCCGGTGTATTTTGTGACCGTGTGTGCAGCCGGGCGGAAGAAGTTCCTCGATCGTATGCAGGTTGCTCAAATCCTGCGGTCCGCCTGGGAGGTGGCGCCCGAAATCCATGGTTGGAGGATCGGACGCTATGTAGTCATGCCCGATCACGTGCACTTTTTCGCGACGCCGCAGCCGGAGGCGAAGTCGCTGAGTGACTTCATCCGGGATTGGATAAAATGGACCACCCGGAAAATAACCGAAAAAGGTCTCGCAGTCGCGCCTGTCTGGCTGGCCGAGTTTTTCGATCATCTCTTGCGGTCGGCATCGAGCTACGCTGAAAAATGGAGTTATGTCCGCGAGAATCCCGTACGAGCGGGTTTGGTGTCAGCCGCGAAAGACCGGCCCTACTCCGGGGAATGCGAGGTGTTCAGGTTTTGAAACGTTCCCGGCGGGATCGGGAGATCCCGCCCTACATGTCGGAACTTGCCTGCTGGCCTTGGGCCGCAGGCACGCGGACGGAGATACTCGCCGGCCGTCACGGATCCGCCCTCACGGCAACACGAGCACGAATCCCCCGCGCGGCGGCAGCGTGAGCTCCAGCTTCCGCCCGGCGGCGAGGGTCACGTGCGTCAGACGGAATGACAGGTTGCCGCCCCCGCCGTCGGCGATCAGCGTGCCCGTGCCGCTCGCGGCCAGCTCCCCGAGGTCGAGCGCCAGCGCCTTGGGCGCGTCCCCGGCATTGATGCCGGCCACGTACCAGCGGCCGTCGCCCTTCCGCGCCAGCACCACGTACTGGCCCGGAAACCCGTCGAGAAACCTGACGTCGTCCCACACGCTGGGCACGTGCCGGAGAAAATCGCGGACGTAATCCGGCGCCCTGGCCATGCCCTCGGGAATCTCGGCGTAATGCTGGATGCCGGAGGTGAACAGCACCGACAGCGCCAGCTCGAACGCGCTGGTCGTGCGGCGCTCGATCCCGGGAATGCGGTCGAGCACCATCGGGGTGAAATCCATCGGGTCGAAGACGTTCCGCGTGAACGGCAGCATCGCCGCATGGGTCGCCTCCTGGTCGGCGTTCGCCTGGGCAAAGGTCACGTACTCGAGGCCGCGCACCGCCTCCATGGTCATCAGGTGCGGGTAAGTGCGTTCCCAGCCCCGCGGCAGCGTCGCGCCGTGGAAATTCATCAGGAATCCGTAGGGCGCCGCGTCGTGGAGCAGGTCGAGGTAGTAGTCGATCATCGACTGGCCGTCGCCGCCGAAGAAATCGATCTTCAGTCCGGCCACGCCCATGGCCTGGAGGCGCGCAAATTCCCGCTCGCGATCGGCGTGGGTGAGCAGCTGGTCGCGCGGCGTCTGGGGCGTCGTGTTCCAGTTCCCGGCGGAGTTGTACCACAGCAGGATCTTCACGCCCTTGGTCCGCGCATAATCGACGAGTTCCTTGATGCGGTCGTAGCCGATCTGTTGGTCCCAGAGGGCGTCAATCAGCGTGTACCGCCACCCCATCGACGCCGCGTAGTCGATGAAGCGCTTCTGGACCTCGTAGGTGGTGCCCGGGTCCTTCAGCAGCGGCCAACTCCAGGACGCCTTGCCGGGCTGGATTGAGGCGTCGACCGGCCCCCGGGCGGGCGCGGCCAGGTCGACGCCCAGCATCGATTCCGCGATCGTCTTCAAGTCGCCGATCACGACCAGGCGCCACGGCGTGATCCAAGGCAGCGTCGAGCGTGGATACGCCGGCCCGCCGGGGATGATCTCCCGCGGGTCGGCGAATCCGACCTGGTAGTCGCCGTCCGGCGAGGTCGCGCGCAACCGCGTGCCGCAATAGTTTCGTTCCAAGTCCGCCTCGCTCACCAGCAGCCACGTGTCGCCCGATCGAAACAGCGCCGGGTAGACCCACCCCGCCCCGGTCGGTGACGGGGTGCCCGCCGGGACGTCCTTTTCGTAATACTCCTCGTACGACGGATTCGCCGCCGACCAGCCGCTCTTGGCGACGGCGATCGGCTGCAGCCAGGCCCGCGTTCCCGGCAGGAAATGGTAAGAGGTCACCTCCTCCCGCAGTTCGTGCACCGCCGGATCGGTCTCGGGAAACCGGTAGCGGAAGGCCACGCCGTCGTCGGAGACCTGGAAAATGACGTCCAGCTTCTTTCCGGTCGCGGTTTCCAGGTGAAACTCCCGGCGGTTGGCCCGGTAGTCGTTGATCCGCCGCTTGCACGTCAGGATCTCGTAATGGTCATGCACGGGTGCGACCGCCGAGGCGCCGACGAGCTTCAATCCCCAGGAGAAATCGGCATCGTCGCGCACGAGCCCGAGCCGGGAATCGGCCAGCACCAAGTGCCCGTCGCGCCGGATGGCGTAGCGCAGCGCGTGGTTTTCCCCGAGGTGGAACTCCACCACGAGGCGGCCGTCGGGGCTGGCGACGGAATCAACCGCAGCGGCCGGCTGCGCCCGGGCGGCGCCCGCCGCGGCCAGAGATGCCGAAAGGGCGAAAAGGGGCATGATTTTCACGCATTGGTATCGTCGCGCGGCGAAGCAACGTCAAACGCGTTGCCGGACGGGCGGCCGGGATCGGCGCGCGGTCTTCGGATCGGCCCGGCGATAAACGCCGGCCCTACAGGGGCAAACTCAGTCTGTCCGAAATGTCGGGCTGCCCCGCCGTGGCGACGGGGCAGGCCGGGTATTGCCACACCTGAATCAACCCGGTGGCTGCAGGTCGATGTAGGTCGGCGCATCGCGATCGCACGTGATCCTGCCGTCGGCGTAGTGCAATTCCACGACCTGGATGACGCTGCGGCGGCGCGCGTAGCCCTCCTTCATGCCCACGGGAATCGTGCCCATGCGGCCGGGATGGACGAAGTAGAAGCAATACGCCCGCCCTCCGCTCACCACCACGCCGGGATGTCCGCCGTTGGCGCCATCGTCCGGACCCGTGCCCGGCTTTTCGAGCAGATTGCCCTCCTGCACGGTCCAGTGGAGCGCGTCGTCCGAACGGTACACCCCCAGCCCGTGCCACACGTCGACCAGCATCCAGTAGCACCCGTGCCACTGGAACACGTACGGCCCCTCGCCCGGCCGCTCGCCCACCCCCGCCGCCTTGCCCCGGTCGGTCCACGTGTAGAGGTCGGGACTGTCGGCATAGTAGATCGACTTGTGATCGAGCTCGTTGTTGTACCAGAGGCGCCAGGTGCCGTCCCTCAGCCGGTGGACACACGGGTCGATCACGTGGTTCGACGAGAGTTTGAGCGTCGACTCGTAATGCCAGTGCACCAGGTCGCGACTGGTGAGATGGATGATGTCGCGCGGATGCTTCCAGTCCGTAAAGATTCCCGGCACGATGGTGAGGAACATGTGGTAGAGGCCGTCGTGCTCCACCACCTCCGGCGCCCACTGGGTGTAGTCCGGTTGGCCGTAGTCGATCTGGATCGTGCCGTGGTAGGTCCAGGTGGCACCGCCGTCGGCCGAGACGGCGATGCCGATGTGCGTGCCATGCACCCAGTCGACGCCGTGGATCTGGTCATCCGGCAGGTTGGCCCGCCGGTTGGTGTAAAACATGAACCACTGCTTTTGCGCCCGGTTCCAGATCACCACCGGGTCGGCGGCGCCATCATAGACCGGGTCGCGAAACAGGGGCTTGGGCGCCACCCTGCCGGGGGGATGTCCGGCCGCACGCAGGGACGGCGCAGACCAGGCAATGGTCACGCCGAATACTACGGCCGCAAAAATGCACGACAGCAGCCTCACGAGGTCGAGTATTGGCGGCCTGGTCGCGTGACCGCACGCGAAAAAGCCGAATCTGGCCGAATGGCGACTCCTTGGGCTGATGGAGTTTCCGCCGGCACGCTGGCTACTCAACGTTTGGGTGCCGAATCCGCTGTATCGCGCGGAGCAGGCGCTCCCCGCCGTGTTCGAGCCGGTGGTGAAAGTGACGCGCCTCGACGGCCCGAGCGCCGGTGCGGCGCGAGCCAGCTTGCCGGCACCAACATTGTACAGGAGAGAACGGAGGGTCTGAGTATAGGCCGCCTCTTCGTTCCCTTCTGTTCAAGGTGTTGCCTCCGTTACTTCCTGCCAAAGGACCGAGATCTCTGCGGCGCCCCGCGCACTGCTCCCTTGACTCGGATTTTTCCCGGCGCCACCATCCGCCGCAGCTTCACTCCCGGATTCGGGCCGTTCGGGGACACTTGCCGCTCAGACCGCCCCGCCCGGCGCCGGGATCCAGTTTCCTAACCCTACCGCGAGCGCGCAATATCATGTCCAAGCCGCATTCGCATCGCCGGAAGGCGTCCTCGGAATCGGGCCCGGCTCCCCATTCCGCCCAAAGCCAGTCGTCCCGCATCGTTCTGCTCACGACCCTGGCCACCACCGTCGGGACTGCAGGTTTGCTCGGGAAAACCCCTTCCGGCGCGGTTCCGAACGAGCGCGTTTCCGGCAGCCGAACCAACCTGCCGGCGCCACAGACCTCGGTCTGGTCCGACTGGGCGGGTTGCCGGAGGGCGGCCACGGCGGGGGTTGCGCGGGCCGTCGCCCAGTGGCGGAGCCAGGCCGTGTTGAAGGACATCGTGATCAACGGGCCCACGGCTACCGGCGGGTCCGTCGCAGGGCCGGCGCTCCAGCCGGCCGTCGAGCAAACGATGACCAGGGCCGGAGTCCCGGCGGAGGTGGCGCGGGCGTTCGCGTCCGCCGTCTCAAACGCGTGGAGCCTGTGGGCGTCGAGCCTGCGGGTGCCCGGCCTGCCGTGGTATCCGGGCTTCGCCGCCGTGCCCTCTCCGATCGCGCCGCCCGCGCCAAACGCGCCGACGCCGCTGTTGGCGTTGGGGGGGAATCCGGGCCCGCTCTCGGCGGCCAGCCTCAAGGCCTCCATCCGAAACGTGCTCGGCACCCGCGCGAACGACCGCGGAGCTTTGGTCGCCATCAACGGATTCGCCGACGACTTCGCGGCGCGATTCGAGAGGTTTCGTGCGAGCGTCATGGTCACGAACGTGATGGGCACCGGACCGGTGCCCACATTCGCGCCGCCGTACGTCCCGGTCGGGCCGGTGGTCGGCGGCAAGGGGACCATGAAGGCGGGGGGATTCGCCGGCACGTGGCCCGCGGACTGACCTGCAGGCGCACCGCCGCCAAGCGAACGTGGGGGCCCAATGAAAGCGGGGTCATCCGGCCCGGGCGGGGATGCCGTCACCGCGAAGTCCGGGCGCACCTCCGCACGGGGTGACC
>JBJKRD010000527.1:0-7421 GCA_046704925.1 Opitutaceae bacterium
GAGGGGATCCCTTCGTCTATGAGGGCCAGCCGGGCGGCGTGGACGCCCGGCGCGTGAGCGACGCCGGCGTTCTGTTCAGCCTTCCGCTCCAGGCGCGGCTCATCGCGGTTTCGGCCGATGGCAAAATGCTCGCCGTGTCCGACGCGCAGAGCTGGATCGCCCTCTACGACGCCCGGACCGGCGCCGCCTTGCGCGCCCCCTGGCCGAGCCTCGATCCGGTGTGGCGCCTGACCTTCTCGCCCGACGGGGCGTACCTGGTGGCGAGCGGATGGTCGCCGGAAGTGCGGGTCTGGGAGGTGGCCGATGCCGCGGCGCCCGCGCGTTTCCTGCACCATCCCAGCGGGACCTGGGCGACCATATTCTCCCGCGACGGCAATACGCTGGCCGTCGCCTGCAGCGACCGCCAGGTGCATCTGTGGGATACGCACACCTGGCGCGAGGTGCGCGCCCTGCGCGGCCACACGAACGAAGTTTGGTCGCTGGCCTGGCAGCCCGACGGCCGCCTGCTGAGCGCCGGCCGTGATTCGCGCATCCTGCGGATGCGCGCGACCGTGACGCCCGTGCGGAATCCCCTGCAGCACGATTGGAACACCTACAAGATTGTCTGGCTGGATCGGGGGCGCCTCGCGACCGTCCGCGAGGCAGACGGACGGGAGTGCGCCGAGATTCGGGCGGTGCGCGGGTCCGGCGAGACGGTCCGCCTGCCCGGCGAGGTTCCGCTGGCTTTCGATGCCCATGCCGGCCGTCTCTGGCTGTGGGCGGGCGGCCGCTATCCCGCCAAGGGGATGGGCGAACTGCGGGTCCGCCGGGCGGCCGACCTGGCGGAGGTCGGACGCGTGCCGCTGACTCCGCCGGCGGGCGGGCGGTTTGCCGATATGCCGACCGTCGAGCCCCCGGCCGGGCGGGTTTGGGCGCCGCTGACCGACGGTTCGCTGGTCGTCTACGACCTGGCCGACGGGCGGCGGTTGGCGCATGTCGAACGCGTGTTCGTTCATCCGACCGTCGCCGCGGCCCTGTCGCCCGACGGGCGTTACTTCGTCTGGGGGGGCACTTCGGCCGAGCTGAATCACCTCGACCTGCGGACGGGCCGGCGCACCGCCCTCCATGGCCATCAATACGAGGTGAACTGCGTCGAGTTCTCGCCCGACGGGAGAACATTTGTCAGCGGCGGCATCGACGGTCTTCTTTTCGTTTGGGACGCCCGCACCGGCCGGCGCCTCTACGAACTAGGCGAGCATACGACCTCGGTCGGGCGCCTGGCCTTCTCGCCGCACGGCCGCGTCGTGCTGTCGCAGGAGATCGGCGTCGGCGTCCATCTCTGGCACCCCGCCACGGCGCGGGAGGTCGGCTTGGTTCCACTGGATGGCGGGCGCAACACGCAGTGGCTGGGCGTGTCGCCGGACGGCCGGTGGTTTGGCATCCGGGTCGACAGCGGCGCCATCCGCATCTTTCCCGTGGCCTCGCGGTCCGGATTGCTGCCCTGACACACCTTCCGGCCGAAGCCCGATGATCGCCCGCAAACTCCGCCGCGGCGGCGCGAGTAAACGGCCTACCCACAGCCGGTAACGGCTGGATTTCTCCGCGCGCCCGGACGGGGCGGCGGAGCATTTGATTCGGGCGCGCGTAATCGGCGGCGACGGAATCTTTAGATAGATCGGAGGGCCATGGTGTCTTCCGCCGTCGGGGATAGAAGAGCGAGTCCCGGCGGCCATTGGCATGCGCACACCCGGCTGAGTCCAAGCTCCTCAACACCTACCCAAATGACCTCTCACTCAAACGTGGCGGGCCGGATCCTGCTCCTCCTGGCGCTGGCCGCCGTTGTCGGGCGCGCCCAGACCACGTCATGGACCCTGACCGGGACCGGGGATTTTGCCACGGCCGGCAACTGGAACAACGGGGTGCCCAACAGCACCACGAATACGTTCATCACCAACGGCACCCTGTTGCATCACTCCGTGGTGAATCTGACGGCAGGGGGTGACGTCGCCAACCTGCAGGTGGGCGGCTTCATCGATCCGTACAATACCCTGAATATCCAGCCGGCCGCGGCCCTCTGGGTCTCGGGAACGCAAATCGTGAACGACGGCGCCATCAACATCAACGGAGGTGGGGGCACGAGTGCGGTGCTCTTTCTGGACAACAACAACATCACGTTATCCGGAACCGGCAAGCTGACCCTGACCGTCGCCAGCGGGGGTGGTAACGCCTCGATCCTGGCCTTCGGGTCTTCGAGGGCCCTGGTCAATCAAAGCACCATCCAGGGCGCCGGCACGATCGGCGGGACCAACGGCATCTTCATCCACAACCAGGGAACCGTTGATGCCAATGCCAGCGGACAAACGCTGACGATGGACAACACGGTCGGCGGGATCATCAATACGGGCGGGCTCCTCGAAGCCACCAACGGGGGCACGCTGGCCGTCGACGGCTATCTCGTCGGCAATTCCGGCGGCAACATCACCGCCGACGCCGGCACCGTGCAGTTTACCGGTGGCGTGACGATTTACGGCGGCGCGTTGAACTCCGTCAACGGCGGCACGCTGGGCACGGCGTTCGGCCAAGCCGCCACTCTGGACGGCAGCACGGGGGCGGGGGCGGTCACCATCAGCGGCACTTACGTCGTGGCCACGAACAGCGTCACCAACGTCGCGGGCATCATCGTCAACGGCGGCAACATTCAGTTGCAGGGCGGCGGGGGCCATGACGCCGTCCTCGAACTGCAGCAAGACACATTTCTCCAGGGCGGCGGGACCGTCACCCTCCACAAGCTTCCCGGGCTGGGCAGCGCGAGCATCCAGGCCGCGACCGCCGGCCTCAACCTCTACAATTCCGCCCAAACCATCCAGGGCGCTGGCACCATTGGCGGTACCAACGGCATCAACATCAGCAATTACTCGCTGATCGATGCGAACTTCATCGGGCAAACCTTGACGATCGAGAACTCGGCGATCGACAACCGGGACCGCCTCGAAGCGACGGGCGGCGGCGTGCTTTCCCTCGACACCGGCGTCGTCGTCAACAACGCGGGCGGCACGATCACGGCCGACGGCGGCACCGTGAAACTGAGCGGGGACTTCTCGGTCGTGGGCGGCACGCTGAAAACCATCAACGGCGGCACGCTGGGCACCGCCTCCGGGCAATCGGCGATGCTCGACGGCTCCTCCGGGATCGGGGCGGTGACCGTCCAGGGGACCTTTGTCGGCGACACGAACAGCGTCACCAATGTCCGGGGTACGATCGCCAACGAAGGGAACATCCAACTTCAGGGCGGCGGGGGTCATGATGCCGTCCTTCGCCTGGTCGGCAACACGACCCTTTCGGGCAGCGGCACGGTCACGCTGAACAAGCTCGTCGGTCTGGGCAGCGCGAGCATCGATGGCGCCACGCTGGGCCGTACGCTGACCAACTTCGACAACACGATTCACGGCTCGGGCACGATTGGCGGCTATGGCTTCACGGTGGCCAACGAGCTCTTCGGGACCATCCAGGCCGATACATCGGGAGCCTCGCTGACTCTTCCGAACGAGGAGGTCATCAACGCCGGTGTTCTGCGCGGGTCCGCCGGAGGCAATCTCGTTGTCGACGGCACAGCGGTTCTCAATACCGGCGACGGGTTCGTCGTCGGGGATGGGGGCAATGTCTTGCTGACCAACGACGCGACAATCTACGGCGGAAACCTGAACAGCGCGGCCGGCGGCGGCGTGGCCACGGCGTCCGGGCAAACCGCCACGCTGGACGGCACGGCCTTCCGCGGTGCGCTAACCAATTATGGCACCTTCACCGGTGAGACCAACAGCGTGACGAACGTTGCAGGCACCATCAACAACTACGGCAACATCCAACTGCAGGGCGGCGGCGGCCATAACGCTGTCCTCCGCGTACAGAGCGGCACCGCCCTCACCGGTGGTGGCACCGTGACTCTGAACAAGCTCGTCGGCATTGGCGGTGCCGTTATCGAGGGCCCGGGAAGCACTCCGGGCGCGATCCTGAACAATGTGGACAACACGATCCAGGGCATCGGCACGATCGACACCACCTTTATGCCTGTCGTTAACGGGGGCACGGTCACGGCCAACGTCGCCGGCCGGGAACTGGACCTCACCGGGAGTGGCGGCATTTTCAATTCGGGAATCCTGGAGGCCACCGCCGGCGGCATCCTGGGAGTTGAAGTCGATCAAGTATACGGCAACCCTGGCGGCATCATCATGGCCGACGGCGGTTCGGTGCAGTTGCGGAATGGCACGATCATCAGCGGCGGAATGCTGAACACCTTGCACGGCGGCACCCTGGGCACGCCCTCGGGGGCCACGGCCACGCTGGATGGCGGCTCATTTCTCGGGGCGGTCACCATCAACGGCACTTACTCCATCGATTCCGGCGGCGCCACCAGTACCGACGGAACCATCATCAACCATGGCAATATCCAGGTGAACGGCGGCGGCGGCTCCAACGCCGCTCTCCATCTCGACGCCGACACGACCTTGCAGGGCGGCGGCGCCGTGACCCTCGGTGTCGCCAGCGGCGGCGGCGGCGCTTATCTGACCGCGGGGGCAGCCGGCGTGACGCTGAACAACTTCGACGACAAGATCCAGGGCAGTGGCTTTATCGGCGGGTCCGGCTTTGCGCTCAACAACGAGGCGGGCGGAATGATCGTCGCCAATGCGCCCGGCCAGACGCTGACCATCGGCCTCGCCGACGTCGGCAATCATGGTACGATGCAGGCTGACGCCGGCAGCACGCTGCAGTTCCTCGGCAATCTGACCAACGACGGCACCGTTGGCCTCGGCGCCGATGCCACCCACGCCGGGCTTGTCGTCGAGTCCGGCAACTTCGTCCAAAATGGCGACGGCACGTTGCAGGAAATGATCAGCTCGGCCTTCAACGGCCAGTTCGATGTCACCGGCAACATCGATCTGGCCGGCATGCTCAACATCGGCCTGCTTGACGGCTTTACGCCCTACGCCGGCCAGATGTTCACCCTGATGGATTACACCGGCGCCGAGAGCGGCGCTTTCGCCGGCATCCTGGGAACCGATGCCGCCTATTGGTCCGTGCTGTACAATCCCGGTGAGGTCGACCTCCGGTTCGCCGGCTTGCCGCCCGCCTCGGCTCCCGAGCCCAGCGCCTGGCTCGACGTCGTTTTCATGTTTGGGCTCGCCCTGGTCGGCCCGTTTCTCCGCCGGGCGATGACGCCCGCACCGAGACCGACCGCAGGCCGCGTCATCAATCTCTGACTCACCCGCGAGGAGGAAAGGGGCCGGGTCGCTGCCGCCCGGCTAACGGCTGCCTTCGCGCGCATCGTCCGTCGAGCAACCTGCCATGACCTTCAAGATTGAATCCGTTTCCCGTCGTCGGCTCCTCCTGGCCTCGCTGCCGTTGGCCGCGCTCGTCGGCGGTTGCGCCACCTCCGTTCGCATCCTGGCGCCTTCCGGCGGAATCCAGACCCAGCCGGTCACCCAGTTTGTCGCGCTGCTCGAACCGCGTGCCGACTCGGCGACCTTTCGCGCCGAGTTGAACAACCAGGATGTCACATCGCAATTCGTCTGGTCGGCCTTCAGGCCGGGACCCGGCCTGCCGCCGAACGAAAAGGTGCTGCACATCACCGACGACACGTTCTTCTACCAGCACACGATCCAGCTGAATGGCTTCCCCTCGAACCAGTTCGTGCTGCATGTGGGCGCGGGATTCCGCCTCGGCTCTTCCGGCAAGACCTACGATGAGGTGAAGTTCTACGCTCCCCTGCTGGTGATCCTCCGCTATCCCAGTACGACTGACCAAAACCTGAGCTTGAGGCAGGGCGAAACCATCACGGCCGACGTCCTCGCGCCGGCGCCGTTGTCCGCTCCGTTGGTCGTCCGGGTCGTCGAGATGAACGGCGCCCGGGTTTCGTTGAACGGCCTGCCGCCGGGCCAGAGCATTCTGCTGACCCTTCCGCCGTCGACCCGCCAGGCGACCTTCACGATCCGCGGCGTGGTCGCCGGCAACAACTACGGGCTTCAGGCCTTCAAGGTCGGCTACTGGTGCGCGGGCGCCGTGGGTTTCGTGAGCCGTCCCCCTTGAGCGGCTGGCACCGGGCGCCCGCCCGGGCCCTTCGGTCGATTCGTTGGGCCAGACCCAAGTTTGACGATCAGCCTCGCTCCCGCCCGGATGGAGCTCTCATCACTGACCGCCCGGTGGCTGGATCCACGGGCAACGTCGCTTACCTCCCGGGCATTTTCTGGGAGCGAGAGGACCGGGAAGATCCCGCAGGGATCGGACGAAGGCCAGGCACCGGTGCCGTCAGCGAAACCTGAAATGATCGTACGAAAACCCGACACCGGAGATCCCATGACTCTATCAATTCTAAAATCTTGTGGTCTAATACCTTAACCTGGATCCGATCCTCAGCTCCCCCGCAGCTCCTACGTTAACTGTCGATTCCCCTTACAATTGGACCCGGGAAGTCATGTTGAAGGAGCGTACGTGCTCACAGCGCCATTCCCCGTAAGGTGTTTCGGTCAAATGCCTTGAGGAACGGATGAATTTTTTCCGCCGGCAGCAGGATTTATGGCGCGTAGATTGCTTTCTAATATCGAATCTCGCACTGTTCTCAACTCATGGTACGGTAGAGCCCCTGCGTGCCGCGGGTTGGTTATTTGCATCTGTCATTGCCTTCTGAGCCTGGGCCACGCGCTTTTTCCAGCGGCGGCGCGGATAAGGAGTACCTCATCCATGACCGCGCCATCCCGCGCCGAAACCGCATCCGCCGGAACGGCCGGCTTGCTTCTCAGCCGTGCCCTGATCGTCCTCGTTGTCGTTGCCTCGATCAATCTGGCCCGTGGCCAGACAACTTCGTGGACCCTGACCGGTACCGGCAATTTTGATGTCGCCGGAAACTGGGACCATGGCGTGCCCACCGCCGCCACGGATACGAACATCACCAACGGCACGACGTTTCACCGCACCGTTGTGGACCTCACGGGCACGGATTCGGTCGCCAATCTGCAAATCTACGGTTTTAACACCCTGAACATTCATGCGCCCGGCGCGCTGGTGGTTAACGGAGCCCAGATCACCAACAACGGCTCGATCAATGTCGAGGGCGGCGGCGGCTATCATGCCGACCTGATCCTGGCCGCCGCCGACACCACGCTTTCCGGCTCCGGCGCGCTCACGCTCAGCACCACGAGCGGAGTCGTCACCGGTATTCTCGAAGCGGCTTCACCCGGGCTGGGCCTGGAAAATCACAGCACTATCCAGGGCGCCGGCGAGATCACCGGCCTTTCCGTGGACAATTACGGTACGATCAACGCGAACACCACCAACCAGGTCCTTAGCCTTCAGGGCGTCGGCTTGATGATCAACGGGGGTCTGCTGGAAGCGACCAACGGCGGCACCCTGGAAATTCACGGTGGCTCCTTGGGCAACTACATCGGCGGCGG
>JBJKRD010000528.1:0-2700 GCA_046704925.1 Opitutaceae bacterium
GGGGCATCCGGTGTGCCTGGACGACTTCGGGTCCGGCGCGGCGGCCTATAGCTACCTGCGGCGGTTCGACGTGGATTTCCTGAAGATCGACGGACCGTTCCTGAAGTCCGCCCTCGACAACGCGCGGCAGCGGGCACTGATCCGCTCGGTTTGTGTGCTTTGCAACGAAATCGGCGGCAAGGTGATCGGCGAAATGATCGAGGACGAGAAGGCGGCGGCGCTGGCCAGGAGACTGGGGATCGACTACGGCCAGGGCTGGCTGTTCGGCAAACCGCTGCGCTCGCTGCCGAAGCCGGTGACGGCGTCGCGCCGCAAGGGCGCGACGGAGACGTGGGAGTGAGCGCCGGCGGCGCGGACGAGGCCAGGGCCCTGGCGGTAGCTTGGCGGTTCCGTCCGCCGGGGTGAGCGAGCCGGGTGAGCGAGCCACCACGAAGGTTCGGTGCGGCTCGCCCCTCACCCGCCGCGCTTCGCGCGTCGCCCCCCGGGACAAGAAGCTATGGGGGACGGCGAGGGCGGCTACCATCGCTGTTGCACACCAACCGATGGAGCCTCCGATGCGAAAGACCCGAGCCAATGACCTTAGCCGCGCCCTCGTCGCCGTGGAGCAGGATAGCACGCTGATCGCGGTGATCGAGATGAGCCAGGCGAGCTGGCTGGTCGGCGCGCTGGTTCCCGGGATTGCCCGGAACCCGCTGAAGAAGATGGCGCCGGAGGAGACGGAGCTTTTGCGCCTGCTGCACCGCTGGCGCGACGAGGCGGTGCGGGCCGGGCGCGAGATCAAGCGCATCGCGGTTGGCTTCGAGGCCGGCCGCGACGGGTTCTGGCTGGCCCGCTGGCTGCGCGCCCGCGGCATCGAGGCTTACGTGATCCACCCGTCGAGCGTGCCGGTGTCGCGCGAGCACAAGCGGGCGAAATCGGATCGGCTGGATGTCAACCTGCTGCTGCGGGCGTTCCTGGGCTGGCTGCGCGGCGAGCCGGAGCATTGCAGCATGGCGGCGATCCCCACCGTGGCGGAGGAGGACGCCAAGCGGCCGTGCCGTGAGCACCAGAGCCTGACCGAGGAGAAGACCCGCATCGTCAACCAGATGAAGGGCATGCTGGCGCGGTTCGGCATCCGCAACTTCAACCCGAAGCTGCGCAAGGCGGCCGATCGGCTGGCCGGGCTACGCACCCCCGAAGGCGTGCCGATCCCAGAGCACACGTCGGCCGAACTGCACCGGGAGATGGCGCGCCTAGCCCTGGTGAAGCAGCAGCTCAAGGAGATCGAGCAGGCCCGCGAGGCCCGGCTGACGCAGCATCCCGACCAGGGCACGCATCCGATGGTCCTGCTGCTGGCGCGGGTGATGGGCGTGGGCGTCGAGACCGCGGACATGCTGGTGCATGAGCTGATGGTGCGCAACCTGCGCGATGCGCGGGCGGTCGCACGCTATGCCGGGCTGACCGGCGCACCGGACGAGAGCGGCAAAAAACGGCGCGAGAAGGGGTTGGCCAAGAATGGCAATGCCCGCGTGCGGCGCGGCATGCTGCAACTCGCCTGGCGGTTCCTGATGTTCCAGCGGGATACCGAACTGGCGCGCTGGTTCCGCGCGCGCACCGCCGACGCCAGGTCCGGCACGCGCAAGACCATGGTGGTGGCTCTGGCGCGCAAGATCCTCATCATGCTGTGGCGGCTGCTCCGAGAGGGTGTGATCCCGGACGGCCTGCGCCTGCATCCGGCGGCCTGAGCCTCGCCCGATGAGCAATGTTCCGCGTTCCTGTGAGCTGTCCTGTCGCTCCGTGACAGCGCGCAGATGACCATCCGAGGTGGCGGTGACCCGAAACCGGACATGGCCTTGGTGCCGCGGACAAGAATGGGCCCGCCGCCTCGGAGCCTCGCCGCCGATGCGTATGACTGCATCATGGCACCGATCCATGTCCGGATCGACCGTATACAAGTTTGTGGCGCGCCAGGCCGCGCCAAACAGGCGGGCTCCCCTCGGATTGTCGTCAG
Source organism: Opitutaceae bacterium (assembly GCA_046704925.1). Lineage (GTDB taxonomy): Bacteria > Verrucomicrobiota > Verrucomicrobiia > Opitutales > Opitutaceae > Fen-1467. The sequence goes on from JBJKRD010000528.1 coordinate 1,991, forward strand.
CGAAACCACGGACCAGTCAGCCAGGCCAGGACCGGCCATGCATAACGTCACGTAACGGAATGGAAGGGAGCCACGCCGATGAGTCGCAGACCAGACGGTGAGCATGCATTGAGCGGTGCCGAGCGCCAGGCACGGTATCGTCAACGCCAGAACGCCGGCGCTGAACCCGCCGCCAAACCGGCCCCGCCGAAGCCGCCCAGGCGCTCACGGCCCGAGCGCTGGGACGCCGCGGTCGGTGAACTCCTCACCTTGCAGGCGGAATACGTTGCCTGGCTCGAAGCCTTGCCCGAGGCTACCCGCGATACCCCGACCGCGGAGGCGCTGCAGGCCATCGCCGACCTGGACTTCGACGAACTTGCTGCGATCCGGCCACCGCGCGGGTTCGGCCGTGATTAGCTCGCCACAAAGCCACCGCACCGGGCACCGTGCGGGCAGGCCCTCTCGTCCCCCTCAATCGAGCCGCGCGGCATGGGCAAAAAAGTGCTTGACTCGAAATCCCCCAGACAAGTCCGGGGGCAGGCACTCTCCCGCTTCGCGGGCGAGGTTTCTTCGTCGCTTCTACTCCACTCTCCTTAGCCGGTGCAGCGTGACTTCCGGCGGACAGTTCAGCCGCGCGTCGACGATCGACGTGCCGCTGCCGGTCGCGGTGTAGCCGATCATCTGGTGATACCGCCACGCGCCGCGCGCGAGGCGCCGAGGGCTCTCGGCAA
>JBJKRD010000529.1:0-4275 GCA_046704925.1 Opitutaceae bacterium
TCGGAACGCGCCCGGAGAAAAGCTTGGTGCGATACTTGATGAAGGCGTCGAAATAGGTGTGCGCCTTGTCGTAGATCGGCCGGCTGGCATCGAGGCTTCGATAGACGCCGGCGGAGTCCGCGATGCCGTAGTAGCCGATGGAGCCCTTGTCCTCCCAGCGGACCGCGCCGCCGACGGTGAAGTCCTTGAGTATCGCATGCGAGGTGACGCCGTCCAGCTTCAGGCTGGCGCTCACGCGGGCGTTGTACTTGCGGACCTGGGGATTCGATTTGCCATCGAGTTGCCCGATCACGGCGAACGGGGTGGCGACGAACTGTTCGTAATTTTGCTGCGGCGTCTGGCTCTGACCTGAGTAGGTGGAGGTCCACCACGTGACCGGTCCGTCATCGGCCGTGCCCCAGGTGTGATCCGCGCCACGCGGATCCTGGATCGTCGTCCAGACCGGCATCCGTTGCGCGATCCAGGTCGCGATGTCCTGCGAATAGTTGGAATTGATCGACTCGCCCTTGGTCACGCTGGCCTGCACGGTCAGGTAGTCCGTCGGATTGTAATTGACCTCCAGCTCCCAACCCTTGGCCCGGGCGTCCTGGGTCGAGGCGATCTGGCCGGAATTGTATTCCTGATAAAGGACATTGGGGTCGATTCCGCTCGGAAGGTTCAGCTGCCTCGCGACCTCGGTGTTGATCTGGTCCAGCGACCAGCCGGCGTGCGCCGGGTCGGTGGTGACCCAGGCGGTGATTTCGGGGAACAGGCGATACGGCTTGTCGTTGTTCACATCGAACCGCGCCACGCGGCCGGCCACGGTCGAGGCGTCGCCGTTGCGGTTGTTGAGCACCTTGGTGTCATAATGGTTCAGCCGCAGCACGAGCTTGCTGCCGAGATTCCACCACAGGCCGTATTCCTCGTCCTTGCCGGTGGTGTTCGGCAGCGCCTGCTGGTACAGGCCGGTGCGGGGTACCTGCGGGATGAAGCTGTCGGATTTGTCGTAGGTGAAGCCCAAGCCCCGCAACGCTTCGGCCCCGAATGAACTCTGGTCGCGGAACAAATCCTTGAAGGGACGGACCACCGCGCCGCCGGTCTTGGTCTTGCCGCTGTTGAACGCATAGTCGCCGGCGGCCCAATGGTCGATCGAGCCGTAGTCGAAGGTGATGCCGTCGGCATTCAGCCTCTGGGGCGTGCTGCCCGTTTTCACGAACTGTTTGTCCTCCCGCAGGCCGAACGTGGTGACGACGGCGTCGTTGAGGAAGTGGCTTTGCAGCACGCCACCAAACGTCTTGAGGACTGTTTTGACGTTGCTGCCCGCGCCGGTCGAGTCGGTCACGGCGACCTGCTCCAAGTCCGCCTGGTCGGTGTGGAAGACGCCGCCCTGGCCGCCCCAGACATAGGGATAGGTGCCATAGGAGAAATTGGCCGGGGCATACTGGACGTAATTACCCGCGCCACCGACGTAGTACCGGTAATAGCTGCGGGTGAGGTTTGGAGCCGCCTGGGCACCCCCGGAGATGCTGCCTTGGTTGCCCCGGGAGATCCCGGCGGGAAGCCACGCGAGGTCGTTGGCGATTGCATCACGGTAGGAATACCGCCGGTTGATCCGGTACTTGTACTCGTCGTAACCCGCCAATTGGTGCCGCCCCAGCCATTTGAGCCAGCCCTTCTGGCCGGTCAGGTCGAGCGTATAGAGCAACTGGGCCCGGTAGTTGTCCCACTTGGCCGGCTCCCAGGTGGTTCGCGGCTGGTCGGTGCCGAGGTAGGGCCGCATGAAGAAAGGATTGGGCGTGCCGTCAAGCAGAGTCTCGTTGATGTCGACCAAGAGCTGGCCGGACTGGCCGTTGTCGTTGGCCGTGTTGACCAGATTACGGGTGTACCGCCGCATATCCTCCCGCAGGAATCCCACCTGGCCGACCAGGGATTGAGTGGGCGTCTCAAAGAAGAACTGATCGACCTTCACCTCGCTCATGATCACCCGGTCCATGATGCGGTTGATCGAGGCCAGGTTGATCGAGGACCAGTCGTAGATGGCCTTGTCGTTTACGGTCGGCGTGGTGGTGAACAGCGGCTGGCTGAGGATCCGGCCGCCTGACGTGCCGGCTTCCGGCGTGGGCGCCAGAAACTGAACGGGGCTGCCGGTCGCGTTGACCGTCGCCAGGGTCGATGGATTGATCGGTGCCGCGCTGTTGGTCGTCCGCGCCACGCTCCAGTAGCCGATGGCCCCGTTGCCATCGATGAAGAGCTGACTGCGCGAGCTGCCCGTGAACGTGGGCGTGAAGTAGCTGGTGTCCTGGCCCCTGAAGCTGCTGGGAAAACTGGACGAGGTGATCGGGCCGATCGTGGTGCCGTTCAACGTAATCGTCATGGTCACGGGGTTCCAGGTCGGTTTGCCTTTCTCGATCCAGTACGAGACGTAGTCGCGCGGCGGCAGGGCGTTCGGCCGGTTGCCGTTCATGCGATAGTAATACACGGCGCCGCTGACGGTGGTGCCCTTGAACGGCTTGTACTTCACCATCGCGTTGTAACGCACGGTGTTGGTGCCCGACGGCTTGAGCTCGTAGCCCTGATGCTGGAACACGCCGCTGACCCGGACGCCGAGCTTGCCCCGCAGCAGCACGCGGTTGACGTCCAGGCTGGTGCGGTAGCCGCCAAAGTTGTCCACCCGGCCCTGGACGTGGGCGCTATCGCGCTCGAGGCTGGCCTGCGCGGCCACCTGGTTGACCGTGCCAGACGGGTTGCCGAGACCGAAGATCGTGGCGTTGGGACCGCGGCTGACCTCGAGGCCGTCGATGATGCTCGGATCGATGGGCATGCGCCCGGCGAGCTGGAAGTTGTCGAAGGAGATGTTCGCGGAGGAGATGGCGCGGACACGGTTGGCGTTGCCGGGGTCCAGCGAAACGTTGTCGGACACGCTGCCGTTGCGGTCGACGGTCAGGTCCGTGTAGGTGCCCGTGCCCTCGGTGCTCGCCGTGTACAGAAACACGTCGTTGATATCGATCATGGCGAAGTCCGACATCTGGGCCGGGGTGACGACGGTGAGGGAGGCCGCCAGGTCTTCGATGGGAGTATTGAACCGGGTGCCGGACGTGGTGTTCGGCGAGAAGTAGCCGACACTCGTGGCCTTCACCTCGAAGGGCGACAATCGCACCACCTCGTCGGACGGAGTCGCGGCTGTCGCAGCGGCGGGTTGGGACGCTTCTTGCGCCCGGGTCAACGAGACAGCCAGGAAGGCGCTAATCGGCGCCAAGCAAAGCCATCGCAATAGCATACTGCATGAATGCTGGAGTTTCATGGTTTTTCTCCTCTCCTGCGGCCCAGGCAGGGGGCTGGTTAGGTTTGGGGCTCTAGGGACACGTGTCCTAAAGAGAAAACCGCAGAATTCAAAGCAAAAAAACCGCCCCATCGGCAAAAGCGGGGGGTGGAGGACGGAAACCCGATCCCTGGCGCTCCTTCCCTCTACCGATTACGGCGCGCGAACGCGGCCGGCGTCGCGTTCATGCGCCCGGGCCTCGTCCAGCCGGCCGAGGCGGCGGAGGGCGGCTGCCAGGGCCAAACGGATCTCGGCGGAATCGGGCGCGACGGCGAGGGCGGCGTGGAAATGGGCGACGGCACCGGCGAACTCGTCGTGGGCCGCGAGCGCCCGGCCGTAGGCAAGCTGCGCATCGGCGGAATTCGGCGCCAGCGCGAGTGCGTGCTCGAAGTGCGGGATGGCTGCGCCATGGTGTCCCGTCTGCTCGAGGGCGATGGCCCAGTCCAGCTCCGCGTCGGCGTAGCCGGGATCGATCCGCGCCGCCCGCGCGAAATGGGCGACGGCCTCCTCCGTGCGGTCGGTCATCGCCAGCGCCATGCCGAGATTGCGGTGGGCCAACGCGTAGCCCGGCTGGAGCCGGACCGCCCGCGCGAAATGGGGAATCGCCTCCGGCACGCGCCCGAGGCGGACCAGATCATCGCCGAGGTTGTTTTCCGCCTGGGCGAAGTCAGGCTTGAGCGCGAGCGCGCGTTCGAGGTGGGGGATCGCCTCCGGCACGCGCCCGGCGGCGGCCAGGGCGATCGCGAGGTTGTTGTGCGCCATCCAGCAGTCGGGATTGCGGGCCAGCGTGGTCTGGTAGAGCGCGAAGACGTCGCGATACATGCCGGCCTGGGCGTAGGTGAGCGCACCGAGCAGCAGCGCCAAGGCACCGGCCGCCGGCGCGCGGCTCCAGCCGGGCAGCCGCACCGCCATGGCGGCGGCCGCGGCGCCGGCGAGCGCGAAGATCGGGAGGGCGGCGAGGTACTGGAAATGATCGG
>JBJKRD010000530.1:0-2721 GCA_046704925.1 Opitutaceae bacterium
GCCCAAGCCGGCACCATGCAGTTGGCGAACGATTCTCGAACGATACTGCCCACACCATTTGGTGGATGTAGGGCCGGCGCTGGTCGCCGGGCCGCCTTCGTCGGTAAACTCGGCCTGCCGACTCAAGTGAATCGTTCCGGCTAAGGGGTCGCGGCATCGTCAGCCGCGACCACCCCCAGGACGATGAAACGGCCGGTGCCGGGCACCTCGAGCGTGTGGCGGCCCGGTCCGTAGGAGAAGGTGTAGACCGAGACCGTTGGAAGTTCGGCGAACGTGACCGCGCGGGTGATCAGCGCCTCGTCCGACTCGTGCTCAGCCGCCCGGGCGTCGGTCTCGAACTCCGGCGGCTGCCGCCAGTCGGGCGCCGTTGAATCAAAATAGCCCACCAACACCCGCACAGGTTCCCGGCACTCGAATTCGATCGGCGCCGTGCCGCCCCCCGGGACCGCCGCCTCCGCGAAACGGATTCCGGTCAAACCCTCCAGGCCCGGAGCCAGCGACGCGATCTCATCCGGCCGATCGGCAAACACGCGGGCCCCGACCCGCACCTGGTAGGTTTCGCCACCGCGCAGCAGGGTAAAGGCCGCCGGTTCGAGGTGAAGGGTCGGCGCCGCCCCGCTCTGGCCCGCCTTCAACCGCGCCACCTTGTCCTGGAAATCCGTCAACTCCTGCTCGTAGAGCGGCAGCAGCTGGCTCCACAGGAAATTTGCCGGCCGCCCGTCGATGCCCCCTTTCACCGGGATGCGCCGCTGACTCGTCTGCATCGAATTCGCGTACCGGTAGGTGTCCCGCGTCAGGCTCACCAGCGTACGGTAGTATTCGAGACTTTCCGCCAGGTGGCGTTCGGCCTCCTCCATGTCCGCAACGTCATGGCTGTGCTGGTAGCGGAGCACGCCCAGGGCGGCCTCGGCTTTGGCCGCATAGTTTTGCGCCATGGCCCGGATGCAGGCCACGTCGTTGCGCAGGCGTTCATACTCGGCGCGGTCCCTCGTCACCCCGGGCGCCGCGGCCGCGATCTCCGCCACCGCTTTTTGGGAGCGGGCCAGAACCTCGCGGATGACCACCGGCGGCGTCTCGCCGGTGTGCGGTTCATGTTTCCATTCCCGGTCGGCGTATTCCTGCAGCCGCTCCCCGGGCGGCGCCTCCGCCTCCCACAGGAGCGGGAACGGATGGTACTTCCGCGGCTTGACCAGCTCGTCGAGCGTCATTCCCAGCGACAACGTCTGGCGGTTGCCGTCGGTGATGCCGAAGCGCCGCAGCAGGAGCGGCGCGACCAGGCCGGAGTCGTTGTACGCGTCGAGAATGTCGCCGGCCGCGGCGGGCGTGCCGTACCTGGCCGCCAGCCGGCGGATCCAGTGCGCGCGCTCGGCCGCGGGATCGCGGTCGGGATTCCAGGCGTACCGCGCCCACGCCTCGTACCAGATCCAGTCGCGCCGATACTGCACGAGCGGCGGATCGGTCCGGTCCGGCGCGTCCGGCCAGTTCCAGTACGACAGGGGATAAAGATGGAGCCCCAGGGCGCCGAGCCGGTCGCGCGCCGCCTGCATGCACTGCTGGATGAAGCGGGTCGCCCCATAGCGGAACGGCTCGAGGTTGGCCAGGATGTGCACGTTGATCATGTGGATGCCGCCGAGCCGGGCCATCTCCAGGTGCAACTGGCGCCAGGCGCCGCGCACCTGCCAGGTCGTGAGGGCCTCGCCGTTGAATTTCGTCATGGTGACGAGATTGTGGTAGACCTTGAACGCCGCCGGCATGACCGCGGGCGCGTTGGTGGCGTGCGTGCGGATGATCACCGGCGGCTCCTCGGTGAGCCCGGCCTCCCGCATGCCGTCCTTGACGCCGGGCAGGATCACCTGCGTGCACCACTGCACCTGGTTGTCGACCCCGCGCAACGCCTCGCCGAGGCAGACCATGAGGCCGACATGGGGATATTGCTTCACGAACGCGGCGATCGCTTTGCGGGTGTAATCGGCGGCGATCGGATTGGGCGCCGACAACTGCGTCGGCAGGCCGTAGTGCTCGGCGAACGGCTTCGGCAGGAGGATATTGTAGAACATCTGGACCAGCCAGATGCCGCGCCGGTCGGCCTCCCGGGTGATGAACTTCATCATCGCGACGTTCTTCTCATAGGTTGCCTCCGGCACCTCCAGGGCGAACGGGTAATCCGGCAGCTTAACCAGCGACGCGAACGGATGCCCGTTCCACAGGGTCAGCGTGTTCATCCGGTTGTCGGCGAGGAAATCCAGGAAGTGCAGCCAGAACGCCTTGTCGTAGAAAAACGGAAACAGCTCCGGCGTGTAGGGATACTCGTAAACGTGCCGCCCCGGCAGGATGTAGGTCTTCTGCATGCCGATGCACGGCCCGCGCAGCTTGAAGACCGGCGCGTCGGCGAAATGCAGGTCGGCCGGCAGGCGGCCTTCCGCCCGGACGCGGCGGGCCAATTCGAGGCAGCCGTAGAGAACGCCGGAATCGTCGCCGCCCGTCACCGCGATTGCGCCGCCGGCGCAGGTGTCGAGCTGGAAGCCCTCGGGTCCCGGCCCGCCCGGCTTCAGCCGAACCTGTCCGGAGTCGATCAGAGGCGCGATGGCCGCATCCGACGCCCGGCCCACGACGATCTCGGCACCGCGTTCACCCGTCGCCGGCGCGGCAGAGTCCACCGCGACGGTGAGACCCGCCGCCTTCAGCGCTGCGGCGAGATGGTCGGCGCCATAGGCCACGCGG
>JBJKRD010000531.1:0-17476 GCA_046704925.1 Opitutaceae bacterium
CGATGGACCCGGTCGTGTACGATTTCGCGATCAACGAACGCGGCTCGCTCGGCACGCTCCTCGCGGACGACGAGGCGCTGCTGCCCGCCGGCTACTATCAACTGGTCGTGCCGCGCTGGCTGCGGCAGGAGGCGCGCCAACTCGCGCCCCGCGAGCGCACGGACCTCCAGCAGTTCACCCGCGCCTCCCGCCGCCGGCCCGAGTTCGCCGCGGTCCTCCCGGCGTTGCTCGACCGGATGCTGCCCTCGGCGGCCTCCCCGGCCGAGGGGGGCCGGCTGGACGACCTGCTCGCCGCCAACGGCTTCGATCGCACGCAGCACGAACAGATCCGCGCCGATCTCCAGGGCGGCCGCATCGGGCTCGCGATGAACCGGCTGCCGCCGACCACCAAGATCGAGGACGTGCCGGCGGCGGAGCTGTTTGCCGGCGGCGCTGATGCCCCGGCCCTCCGCGCGGCGGGCGAGGCGGCGCTGCGGGCGGGCGAAGTCGCGGTGGTGACGTACGCCGCCGGCGTCGGCAGCCGCTGGACCCAGGGCGCCGGCGTGGTGAAGGGCCTGCATCCATTCGCCCGGTTCGGCGGGCGCCACCGGAATTTCATCGAGGTGCATCTCGCCAAGACCCGTCGGGCCGCGCGCACGGCCGGCGTGGAAATCCCGCATGTCTTCACCACCAGCTACCTGACCCATGAGCCGATCCACCGCTTCCTGTCCGGGGTGGCGGGGGACGCGCTCGAACGCACCGTCTGGCTGTCGCCCGGGCGTTCCATTGGTTTGCGCCTGGTGCCCACGGTCCGCGACCTGCATTTCGCCTGGGAGGAGACGGCCCAACAGAAGCTCGACGAGCAGCAGGAGAAGCTGCGCGAAAGCGTGCGCACCGCCCTGGTCGGCTGGGCCCGGGCCGCCGGCGAGGCGGCGGATTACACCGACAACCTGCCCCCCCAGTGCCTGCACCCCGTGGGCCATTGGTTCGAGATTCCCAATCTCCTCAAGAATGGCGTGCTCGCCCGCCTGCTCGCGGCGCAGCCGCGGCTGCGCACCCTGCTGGTGCACAACATCGACACGCTCGGCGCCACCCTCGATCCCGCCTTGCTGGGCTGGTTTCGCTCCGCCGACGCCACGCTCGGGTGGGAGGTCATGACGCGCCGGGTCGAGGACCACGGCGGCGGCCTCGCCCGCCTCGACGGCCGCCTGCGCCTGGTCGAGGGGCTCGCGCTCCCGCGGGAGGAGGACGAGTTCGTCCTGACCTGGTACAACACCAACACCTGCTGGGTGGACATCGACCGGCTCCTGGCCCTTTTCGAGCTCGGGCGCGGCGACCTGGCCGACGGCGAAAAAACCGCCGCCGCCGTCCGCGCCCTCGCGGCGCGCATGCCCACCTATGTCACCCTCAAGGTCGTGAAGAAACGCTGGGGCCACGGCCAGGAGGACGTGTTCCCCGTCGCCCAGTTCGAAAAACTGTGGGGCGACATGACCGCGCTGGCGGAGTGCGCGAATGCCTTTGCCGTCGTGCCGCGCGCCCGCGGCCAACAGCTCAAGGATCAGGCCCAACTCGACATCTGGCAGCGCGACGGCTCCGCCGGGCACATCGAGTCGCTGGGCGACTGGGGCTGACGCCGGTCAGGATGACGCGGGACCCCGCGGGGCATCGCCGGCGCCCACCGGTCGCACCGCGACCACTTCCACCTCGAAGTTCAGTTCCAGGCCGGCCAGCGGATGGTTCGCGTCGAGCACGACGTCCTCGCCGTCGACCGCGATGACCGTCACCAGCGGCGCGTGGCGGTCCGCCCCGACCCGAAACTGGTCTCCCGGCTTGATTTCCGCGACCGGGACCAGCCGACGGGGTACCTGGCGCACGAGGCTCTCGTCGCGCAGCCCGTAGCCCTGCTCGGCCGGAACGGTCACTTGCTTCCGGGCGCCGGCCGGAAGATCCCTCAAGGCCGCGGCCAAGCCGTCGATGATACTGCCGTCTCCCTCCATGTACTGGATCGGCGGACCGCCCTGCGACGTGTCGACCAGGCGGCCGGCGGCGTCGCGGAGCGTGAAATGAAAGGTGATCTGACTGGGCATGGGCCAGGCGCGCGGGATTGAGGGAGTAAGGGAATGAGGGAGAAACGCGCCAGAAGGCAAACCAGCGGCCATCGTCGCCCGTTTCCCACCTTCCCGATTTCCCGCTTTCTCCCTGTTCCCGCATTCCCTTCTTCCCCTCCATCCTTCTCCCTCATCCTTCCTCCCGCAGCACCGCCAGCGGCGGGTGATCGCAAATCCCGCGGCTGGAGAGCAGGCCCGTGACCAGCGTCAGCGCGGTCACCATCGCGATCCCCGAAAGCAGCAACAGGGGTGGGGCGACGAAGCCGGCGTGAAAAACAAATCGCATGAGGAGCCAGTTGGCCCCGACGGCCAGCACGGTGCCGGTGACGGCCGCCAGCACCCCGAGCACGCTGTATTCGGCCAGCATGATCCGGCGCACTTGCCGCCGGGTCGCACCCAGCGTGCGCAGCAGCACACTTTCGCGCACCCGCTGGAACCGGGCGGTCAGCACCGCGCCCGCCAGCACGATGACCCCGGTCAGCACCACGAATGCCGCCATGAACCGGACCACCAGCGCCACCTTGGAAAAAATGTCGTCCACGGTCTGCAGGATGAGGTCGAGGTCGACGGCGGAGACATTGGGATACGCACGCACCACCGCCTGTTGCACCGCGGCCGACTGGGCGGGGGACCCCACCCGGGCCGCCATCACGTGAAACTGCGGCGCGGATTCCAGCGCGCCGTCGGGAAACACCACGAAAAAATTGGGTTGCAGCCGCTGCCACTCCACCGCCCGCAGGCTGGCGACCCGGGTGTGGATCGGCACTCCCTGCACGTCGAACGTGATCTCGTCCCCCACGCCGACTTGCAGCTCCTGCGCGAGCCCCTGCTCGAGCGAGATCGGTACCGTGGCCGTGCCCGGCGCCACCCGGCCCACGAACCGGCCGGCCACGATTCGTTCCGTATCGGTCAGGTGGGAACGGTAGGTGGAGCGGTACTCGCGGCGTAACGCCCATCCCGGAAGATGCCGGGTGCGATCGCGCAGCAATTCCTCCACCGAGCGGCCCTTGAGCGTGGTCATGCGCATGGTCACGATCGGCGCCTCCTGGAGCTCCCGGGCCCCTTCGGCACGCACCACGCGCTGCACGCCGGCCAGCTGGTCGTCCTGGATGTCAAACAGCAGGAGGTTCGGCCGGTCGCCGCCGGTCGCCGCCCGGATCTCGCGCAGGAGCGACTCCCGCGCCAGGTACAGGGTCAGGATCAGGAAGGTGCCGAGCCCCAGCGACACCAGCAGCAGGACCGTGCGGTTCTGGGGCCGATGGAGGTTGGCCACGCCCTGACGCCACACGTACGGCAATCGACGCGGGCACCACCGCCGCGCCGCCCACGCGAGCAGTCGGGCGGTGCCGGCCAGGACGCCGAGCCCCGCCGCGAGGGCCAGCGCGAAGCCCACGCCGTGTTGCCAGTGCGCCGTCTGCCCGATGGCGAAAGCCAGCACCGCCGCTCCAATCAAACCGAATAGCACCCAACGCCAGGGGTCCCGCGGAGGCGGCTCTTCGCCATAGCCCGAGCGCAGGGCCAGCAGGGGTGAGACGCGCCGCACCGACAGCAACGGCAGCAGCGTGAACAACAGGCTGATCACGACCCCGGCCGCGAAGCCGCCGGCCACCGCCCGCCACGCAACAAAGGTTTCCGTCGCCACCGGCAACCATCCGCGGAACAATGCCGGCAACACCTCTTGGATGACCAGGCCCAGGGCCGTGCCGAGGCCGGCGCCGACCAGACCGAGTCCGGCCCCCTGCGCCAGATAGATGGCAAAGCTCCGGCGCGCCGTCGCCCCGAGGCAGCGGAGGGTGGCGATCGTCGGCACCTTTTGCCCGACGTACACATGCACGGCGCTGGCCACCCCGATGGCCCCGAGGAACAGCGCAATGAAGCCCACCAGGCTCAGGAAGGCGTTCACGTTCTCCAGCGAGCGCCCCAGGTCGCGCTGTCGGCGCGCCACCGTGTCGAAGCCCAGCCGCTGGTCGGCGAACCGCTGCCGCAGTTCGTCGACCAGCGCGGCGATATCCGTCGGCGCGGGAAGTTGAAACCATGCCCGGTAGCGCACCAGGCTGCCGGGCCGGATGAGCCCGGTCTGCGCCAGCGCGCGCATCGGGATATAGACGCGGGGCGCCAGCAGCGCCACCGCCGGCGACTCCCCCGGGATCTTGTCCAGGGCGCCGGCAATCGTGAAGGTGACCTCGCCGATCCGGACCGGATCCCCCACCCGCAGGTTGAATTGGGCGAGCAGCGTGTTCTCCAGCACCGCCACGTTCTCCTGACTGAGGCGGGCAAAGGCGCCCGCCGGCGTCGTGACCACCCGTCCGTAGAACGGAAACGGTCCCGCCAAAGCGCGAACCTGCACGATCCGCGTCTGCCCGCCGCGCGTGGGCAGCACGATCATCGACGAGAAGGAGGTCTCGCGCGCCTCCCGCGCCCCGCGCCCCGCCAGGTACGTGGCGAGGGCGGCGGGCAGCGGCTGCCGCGAGGTCACCGCCAGATCAGCCCCCAGCAGACCCTTGGATTGATCCGCCACCGCCCGGCGCAGATTGTCGCGAAAGGAGCCGATCGCCACCAGCGCAGCCACCCCCAACACAATCGAGCATGAGAACAGCAGCAGCCGTCGCCGGCTCGCCCGCGTATCCCGCCAGGCCATCTTGAGGACAAAGCTCATGCCGATCGAGTCGTCCACGAATCCACCCGAGCGCGCACGCATGCGCCGCATGATGTTTCGGGAGAATTCGCGTGCATTCGCGGAGAAGTTACTGCGCGCGCCCAGCCTAGGCGGCCCGGTCCTCGACCACCGCGCCGCCGCGGAGGCGGATGACGCGGCTGCAACGGCGCGCAAGGTCGAGGTTGTGGGTCACGAGCACCAGGGTGGTGCCGTGTTCGCGATTCAGGCCAAACACGAGGTCGGTCATCACTCCGGCCGTGTCGTCGTCCAGGTTGCCGGTGGGTTCGTCGCAAAACAGGATTTTCGGCCGGTTCACGAACGCCCGGGCCAGCGCCACCCGCTGCTGCTCCCCGCCCGAGAGTTGCACCGGATAATGGCCGAGGCGGTCGCCCAGGCCCACGCGCTCCAACAGGCTGCGCGCCTTCTCCGGGCCATCGCCACCGCCGCGCGCCGTCGACAACCGCAGTTCGAGCGGCACCAATACGTTCTCCAGGGCGGTGAGGGTTGGAATGAGCTGGAAGTTTTGGAACACGAAGCCCACGCACGCGTTGCGCAGCAGGGCCCGCCGGTCCTCGTCGAGACCGCCCAGCTCCACGCCGTCGAGCGCCACGCTGCCGGCGGTCGGCTGGTCCAGCCCGGCGCACAACCCCAGGAGGGTCGTCTTGCCGCTGCCCGACGGACCCACCACCGCCACCGTGGCTCCCGACTCGACCCCGAAGGTCACCTCGCGCAGCACGGTCAACGGACCGGCCGCCGTGGCATAGGTTTTGGTGAGGCGTTCGACTTTCAACATCGTTTGGTCTGTCATATGGTATCCCGCCCCGCCGCCGGAGGGACCGAAGAATCGCCTATCATGGGAAAACTGCAAAACCCAATCGGTTCCGTTCGTCACGGAACGGCATTCCGGCCGCCGGGCCGGCCTTGGCGCGCCGTCCTCGCCGGGCTCCTGCTCGCGGGCGCCGCGACGGCGGCGCCCCGGGACTTGAAGACGGTGGTCTTTTTCGGCGACAGCCTCACCGCGGGCTACGGGTTGGACGATCCGCTCGCGCAGTCGTACCCCGCTGTGGTCCAGAGAAAGATCGACGCCGCGGGCCTTCCCTGGCGCGTGGTCAACGCGGGCCTTAGCGGCGATACGAGCGCCGGCGGCCTGCGCCGGGTTGACTGGATCCTGCGTCAGCCCGTGGACATTTTCGTGCTCGCGCTCGGCGGAAACGACGGGCTCCGCGGGATTCCACCCGCCGCCACCGAGGCGAATCTCCAAGCCATCATCGACCGCGTGCGGAAGAAATACCCCGCCGCTACGATCGTCCTCGCCGGCATCGAGGCCCCGCCAAACATGGGCGAAGAATTCACCCGCACATTCGCCGCGATCTTCCCGGAGCTGGCGGCCCGGAACCACCTGGCCCTGATACCCTTTCTCCTGGACGGAGTCGCGGCGATTCCCCGCCTCAACCAAGCTGATGGCATCCATCCGACCGCCGAGGGCGACGTCTTGGTGGCCGACATCGTCTGGAAGGTCCTTCAACCCCTTCTGCGCGGCCCGCCGGCCCCGCCGGACAGGCACGCGGGAGCTGCGGCCGGGACGTGATTAACAGTTTCTAAACGAGTCCTCCAAACGCCCACCGTCCAGGCGCCCAAGGGCGCCGGGTGCGGCATTTGGCAGAATCCAGCCAAACCCGCGCGGAACCGTTCACCGCTTTGAACTTGCGGGTGCCAGCCGTTTGCATGAACCTCCGTCTGCGCGAATGAAACTGGGGATTTCAACGCTCGCACTGGTCGCCGCCGGGCTCGTCGCACCGGTGTTGCACGCCCAGTTCGTTTGGACCGGAGCGGCGGCTGATGGCGTGGTGACCAACCCCAAGAATTGGCAGGGAGGCGTGGCTCCGTCCGGACTGGGGACAGACAACGTCACGTTTGGCGATATTCCCAGTCTGCTGCAGATGATCGACGTCCCCGCCTCGGGTTTTGCGCTGCATAACCTGACCTTCCTCGGCTCGGCCCGACCCGCCTATGAGTTTAGCGGTGGCGCGCCCGCGCCCACGTTTACCCTCACGGGCGACCTTTCGGTGAGCGCCACCGATTCCGGGGCGAATGTCATACTGGACAATTCCCTCAATGTCGCCCTCACCGGAGGCTCGCATACCATTTCCACGGGTTACGCGACGGTGTTCGCCAACGGACAGATCGGCGAAACCGGTGGCTCCGCCAGCCTGGTGAAGAACGGGTCCGGCACGCTGATTCTGGCGGGCAGCAACACCTTCTCGGGCGACCTCACGGTCAACCAGGGTCTGCTGACACTTTCCGGCAGCCTGTCGGCCTCCGGCACCACGCTGAATGGCGGAACCATCCTGCTGCTCGGCGGCTCCACGCTGCCCGGCAGCCTCACCTTCACCAAAGGATTGCTCGGCGGTTACGGCACTGTGGCCGGCGATACCACCGTGGGAACGCTGCGCACCGTCGCGCCCTTCTACACCGCCAGGGGCGACATCGCCAGCACCCTCGCGTTCGGCGCCGGGCTCACGCTGGGGTCGGGGGGAACTTACGATTGGGTGATCACCGACGCCGTCGGCCGGCCCGGCAGCGGCTGGGGGTTGCTCGCGGTATCGGGTCCGCTCGCCATTTCCGCTCCCGCCGCGCCGTTCTCGATTCAGATCATCGGCGCGCCCGCCGGCTTTGACAATAGCCGCGCCTACAGCTGGACGATCGCCTCGGCCACCGGCGGCATCACCGGCTTTGATCCCAGCGCCTTCTCCCTCAACACCAGCACGTTTATCGGCTCGCTGGGCACGGGTTCGTTCTTCCTCAGCCAGTCGGACAATGATCTGGTGCTGAATTTCACCCCGGTGCCCGAACCCTCGGTCTATGCACTGCTGGCGGTTGGGCTCCTCATGCTGGGGGTCGCCGGCCGGAAGCGCCGGCGCGCCTGAGCACCGGCGGCGGCGCGGACGGCCGCGGCCGCGCGGAGAAGAATCCGCTTGCGTGCGGTAGCGGCGACCGCTTTAACCGGCGCACACCTTAACCCCGGAGCCACGCAATGACCCGCCTTCCCGACAACATCAGCGCCGACGTCATTTCGTTCGGTGGCGCGGGTCGAATGATCTCCGGCTGATAGCTGATCGGCGGCCCGCCCTGCGAGAAATCGAGCGGGCCCCTGAGCAATCTCCCTCTTCCCTTTGCCCCAGGCCCGCTCTTCATCGAGCGGGCCTGCCTGTTTTTCCGCACCTTATCCGAGCCTCCGTTTCCCTCATGGCCACTTCCGGCACAAACCAGCTGTCACTGGTCTGGCAGTTGATGCGCGGGCACCGCCGACGCTATGGCGGAGCCATCGGCGCCCTGCTCGTGGCGACGCTGTTCACCTACCTGGTACCGCTCGTGGGCACGGTGACGATCGACTACGCCGTGGCCAACCGGCCCCTGGCTGACGATCTGGGCCGGCCCCTGCGCCTGCTCCTGGCGCTGCTCGGCGGGGCGCGGAACCTCCGCGCCCACCTGTGGCTGGCCCCGACGGCCATGGTCCTGCTGACCGCGCTCGGCGGCGTCTTCGCCTACCTCAAGGGACGGCACGGGGCCATCGCCTCCGACGGCATCGCCCGCCGGCTGAAGAACACGCTCTACGACCATTTGAATCATCTCCCGGCGCGTTACCATGACCGCGCCGACACCGGTGACCTGGTGCAACGGTGCACGAGTGACGTGGAAACGCTGCGCCAGTTCCTGGCCGTGCAGGTGATGGAGCTGGCCAACGCCACCCTGCTGGCGACGGCCGCCGTCCCGCTCATGCTCGCGCTCAGCCCGCGGATGACGGCGGTCTCATTCGCCCTCATCGGCCCCCTGGTGCTCTACGGTTACTTCTATTTCGGCCGCGTGAAACACGTGTTCCTCGGGGTCGACGAGGCCGAGGGCGCGCTTACCGCCGTCATTCAGGAAAACCTCACGGGCATCCGCGTGGTCCGGGCGTTTGCGCGGCAGGACCATGAGCGGCGCAAGTTCGCCGGCCCCAACGCCACCTACCGCGACCGCAACCTCCGCCTGCTCCGGTTGATGGCCTGGTACTGGTCGATTTCCGATTTCGTGGCGCTGGGCCAGCTCGGGCTGGCGCTGCTCGCCGGCGCCTACTGGATCACGACGGGCGCCCTCTCGGTCGGCGTGTTGTTCGCGTTCCTCGCCTACCTGGGGACCATGCTCTGGCCGGTGCGGCAGATGGGGCGCATCCTCACCGAGGTGGGCAAGACGTCGGTGGCGCTGAAGCGGATCCGCCAGATCCTGGAGGAACCCCGCGAATCGGCCCCGCCGATCCGGGGCGGCCGCGCCGCCATCGGAGACGCCTCCCCGATCCCGGACCTGGCACCGTTGCGCGGCGCGATCGCCGTACAGAATCTCCATTTTGGCCACGGCGCCCCGGCGGGTGGCGAGGGCCGCGGCGCCCTCAACGGACTTTCGTTCGACGTGGCGCCAGGGGAAACGCTCGCCATCCTCGGGCCCTCCGGCTCGGGCAAATCCACGCTCATTCATCTGCTCCTGCGCCTGTACGACTATCCCGCCGGCTCGATCCGCCTCGATGGCCGGGAACTGTCCACGCTGCCGCGCCCGTGGGTGCGCCGCCAAATCGGCACCGTCATGCAGGAGCCGTTCCTCTTCTCCAAGACCCTGCGCGACAACATCCGGCTGGGAGCCGGCGAAGCGCCGGATCACGAGGTCGCCGAGGCCGCCCGCGCCGCCTGCATCCACGACACCATCCTCAATTTCGAGTCCGGCTACGACACGCTCATCGGCGAACGCGGCATCACGCTTTCCGGCGGGCAACGGCAGCGCGTGGCCATCGCCCGCGCCATCCTCAAGCGCCCCGCGATCCTCATCCTCGACGACGCCCTCAGCGCCGTGGACAGCGAAACCGAGACGCTGATCATCGATGCCCTCAAGGCCCGCCGCGGCCGCGCCACGACGCTCGTCATCGCCCACCGCCTGTCCACGCTGGTGCACGCCGACCGGGTGATCGTGCTCGACCACGGCCGCATCATCCAGCGGGGCACCCACGCCGAACTCTCCGCGGTCGACGGCCTGTACCGCCGCCTGTGGCAGATCCAGACCAACCTCGCGGTCGAATTCAGCGAGGAACTCAACGCCGGCTGACCGGTTTCCCGTTTTCCGCATTTCCGCTTTCCCACCTTCCCGTTTTTCCGCTTTCCCACTTTCCCGCTTTCCCACTTTTCCGCTTTCCCACTTTTCCACCCATTTCCCGCCATGCCCGCCCATTTGCTGCACGAAGACGAGTTTCAGCCCCGCCTCGACGCCGGGCTGTGGTGGCGGATCTTTCAGCACGCCCTGCGGCTGAAGCGTTTCCTCATCCCGCTGGCCATCGCCGCCATGGGCATCGCCGCCCTGGACGCGTCGTTTGCCCAGGTCACCCGCTTCACCATCGACGCCGTGGTGAAGGGCGGACCGCAGGCGCACCTCGGACGCTATGCGGGCTGGTATCTGCTGCTCACCGTGCTGCTCAGCCTGGGCGTGTGGATCTTCATCGAAATGGCCGGCAAGATTTCCAACCACCTGAGCCACGACATCCGGCGCCTCGGTTTCGACCGCCTGCAGGAATTGGAGTTCGCGTACTACGACCACCGCCCCATCGGCTGGCTCATCACCCGGCTCACCTCCGACTGCGACCGCCTGGCGCGCATCATCGCCTGGGGTTTCCTCGACCTGGTCTGGGGCACGTGCTTCGTGCTGATGATCGCGCTCAGCCTGCTGCTGATGAACTGGCGCCTGGCGCTGGTGGTGCTCGCGGTGCTGCCGCCGCTCGCGGTGGTGAGCAAGTACTTCCAGCGTGCGATGCTTCTCAGCAACCGCGAGTTCCGGAAATTCAACTCCCAGATCACGGCGGTCTACAACGAATCCATCCAGGGCGTGCGCACCACCAAGACGCTGGTGCGCGAGGCCGACAATCTCGGCGAATTTCAGGAACTCAGCGCCAGCATGTTCGCCGCCTCGGTGCGCAACGCCCGCCAGGCGGCGGTGTACTACCCGATCGTCCTCACCCTCGGCAGCCTCGCCGCCGGACTGGCGCTCTGGGGCGGCGGCCACCTCACCATGATCGGCGGCATGACGCTCGGCACGCTCGTGGCCTTCATCAATTTCGCCGGCCAGTTCTTCAATCCCATCAACCAGATGGCGCGCATCCTCACCGAGATGCAGGCGGCCCAGGCCGCCGGCGAGCGGGTGATGGGGCTGCTGGCCACCGAGCCGGCGATCCAGGACTCGGCGGAGGTCCGCGGCCGCCTCGCGGCCTTCGCGGAACCGGCCGCCCGCGCTCCCGGGCTGGCGCCCGACGGCCATCCGGCCGCGATCGAAACCGTCGAATTCCGCGGTGTCAGCTTCGCCTACGAGGAAGGCTCGCCAGTGTTGCGCGACTTCCACCTCACCGTGCGCGCCGGCCAGACGATCGCGCTCGTCGGCCCGAGCGGCGGCGGCAAGAGCACCATCGTCTCCCTGGTCTGCCGCTTCTACGAACCGACCGGCGGCGAACTCCTGTTCAACGGCCTGGACTACCGCCGCCGCAGCCTGCACTGGCTGCAGGCCCAGCTCGGCATCGTGCTGCAGACCCCGCACCTGTTCAAGGGCACGGTCCGGGACAACATCCGTTATGGGCGCCTGGAGGCCACCGACGCCGAGGTCGAGGAGGCCGCACGCCTCGTCAACGCCCACGAGTTCATCGCGCAACTCGAACACGGCTACGACACTCCGGTCGGCGAGGGCGGCAACCGCCTCTCCACCGGACAGAAGCAGCTCGTCTCTTTTGCCCGGGCGCTGCTCGCCCGCCCGCAGATCTTTGTCATGGACGAGGCGACCTCCTCGATCGACACTGAGACCGAGCAGGCCATCCAAGCCGGCATCGGGCGCATGCTGGCGGGCCGCATCAGCTTCATCATCGCCCACCGCCTCTCCACGATCCGGCGCGCGGACCGCATCCTGGTCATCAACCGGGGCGCCATCGAGGAGGCCGGCACCCACGAAGAGCTGCTCCGCCGCCGCGGGCATTATTACGAGCTCTACACGAGCCAGTTCCGCCGCGAGCGCGAAACCGCCGTGCTGGAGGGCGCCAGTTGATCCCTCCGGCTCACGCCCGCCGCCGGCCTTTTTTCCGTTCGGAGGGACTGACGCCGAGCCGCGGGTCGCGCCGGCGGGCCAGGGCGACGAGCCGCTCGGCTGTCGCTTCAAACCGGTCCGCCGTCTCCGGCAGATAGAGCCATTTCGGCAAGATGGGGTGCGGCGCCAGCACCGGGAATTCCGCGCACAGCGACGCCTGGTGTTCGCGAAAGGTGCACACCAGCACGCCGCGCCACGGTTCCTCCCTCGCGGTGAAGTAGAGCATCAACTTGCCGTCGAGATAGGCCGCCTTGCCGCTGAACATCGGGCGCAACACGAACGTCGGATCGTCCTCCAGCGGCTCCCACAGCCATTGGTAGGGATGAAGGCGCCGCGTCCCGCCGGTCGGTGATTCGCGCATGGCCAGCCGGGTTCAGCGATGAAAACTGACGTCCATGGCCCCGACCTGCATCGCAAGAAAAAGGACCAGCGCCCCGAGACGCGCGCCCCAGCGGGCCCGGGAGTCCATCCTCAGCGCCGCCACCGTTCCCGCGGCCCCCAAGACCACCATCAACACCGTCAGCAGGATCTCCGTGGTGCTGAAGTGCCCCGAGATGATCTTCGTCACCCCCAGCAAATAAAGCCAGATCACCCCCGCGAGGAAGATCCAGAAACCAAAAACCGGAATTGCCGCATACGCGCCCCAAGCCGGCCGCCACCGGACCGCTAGCAGCGCCGCGAGCACCGGCGCAATCTGAATGACGTGCCGGACCAGGGTGTCGCTGACTTCGCCGACGGTCAGCAGGCAGGCGGCGAGCCCGCCGAGACTAAGGGCGACGGCTTGACGGGCTGAAGGCATCAAGTTCCGGCAGTGGCGCGGTTCACGTTCCGCGAGGCACACTACCCCGGGATCGTCACCGCGCAATCCTCCGATGACCGCCGTCCTCGCGCCTCCCGAACGCCGGGCGGCGTCATCCCTGCGCGGGCAGGATCTCCTCGGCGCGCTTCACGAGGGAAATGAACTCCGCGCGGTAGCCGCCGGCATCCGAGTCCGTGCCCTCCTCGGCCCAGTGCAGCACCCGGCCGAGCGTGGCGTCGCCCCGGAACGGCGAATCGCGCAGCACCATGCCGAAGCCCGCCACCGCCGCGGCAAACTTGAAATCGGGGCTCGCGGCCGCGAACGCCTCGTCGTGATCCACCAGCGGAAACGCGACCAGCCGGCTCTTGTCGCCGTCCGGTTCCTGGTAGCGGATCTTCACCGTGAGCAGTTCGTCGCTGGCCTTGGCTCCCGCCTTTTCGGCTCCGGGCCGCTGGTATTTGAGGGCATCGATGGTGGACGGCGGCTGCCAGGCGACGCCGACCGGTATGACCTCATAAAGCGCGGTCACGGCGTGACCGGCGCCGATGTCGCCCGCGTCCACGCGATCGTTGTTGAAATCCTCCGGCTGCAGCTTCCGGTCTTCGTAGCCGAGGAGACGGTAGGCCTGGACCCGCGCGGGATTGAATTCCACCTGCACCTTCACGTCCTTGGCCACGGTGGTCAGGGTACCGTTGACCTGCTCCGCCAGGACGCGGCGCGCCTCGCGCTCGGAATCGAGGTAGGCGTAGGTGCCATTGCCCTTGTCGGCGAGCTGCTCGAGGGTGGCGTCCTTGTAGTTGCCCATGCCGACGCCGAGCGCGGTGAGGAACACGCCGGTCTTCGCCTTCTCCTCGATGAGACGGACCAGGGCGCCGCGATCGGTCACGCCGACGTTGAAATCCCCGTCCGTCGCGAGAATGACGCGGTTGATGCCGCCCGGGATGAGGTGGGCCTTGGCGACGTCGTAGGCGAGCTGGATGCCCATCGCGCCGTTGGTGGAGCCGCCGGCGTGCAGCCGGTCGATGACGTCGAGGATCTGCCGCCGGTCGCTGGCGGGAGTGGAAGGCAGGGCCAGACCCGAGGTCCCGGCGTAGGTCACGATCGCCACCCGGTCTTCCGGTTTGAGCTGCCCGACCAGCAGGCGCATCGCCTCCTTCACCAGCGGCAGCTTGTCGGGCTCATTCATCGAGCCCGAGACATCGAGCAGGAACACGAGGTTGGCCGCGGCCCGCCCCGGGGTCGAAACCTCGCGGGCCTTGAGGCCGATGCGCACCAGCCGGTGCGTGGGAGCCCAGGGGGCCGCGGCCACCTCCAGCGAGGCGGCCAACGGATTCGGGTCCGCCGGCGGCGGCCGCGCATAGCCGAAGGTGAAGTAGTTGACCATTTCCTCAATGCGCACGCCGTCGCGCGGCGGCCGTTGCCCGGCGAGCAGGAAGCGCCGGAGATTGCTGTAACTGGCCGTGTCGACGTCGACCGAGAACGTCGAGAGCGGATGCTGCGCGGGGGACAGAAAGTCGGATTCCGCGAGGTAGTCGTAGGTCTCGGTGTTGAATTGTGCTCCGCCCGTCGACCCGCCAGGGAGCGGCGCCCCGCCCCATGCCGCCAGCGGCGCCGCCGGACGCCGCAATGCTTCACCGAAATTTCCCGCCGCGCCAAGGGCCGGCATGGCCGGGGCAGGATTCAAACGCGAGCCGGCCAGGCTGGCCGAGGCGGTATAGCCGGATGTCCGGTCGGCCTGCACGGCAAACGGCTGCATCTTGATCGCCGTTTCGTCCGTATTGGCTGGCGTCGTCGACTTGGCCAGGGCGGCGGCGGCGTCCGTGAACGCCTTCTGCTCCGCCTCCCTCGTCTTCGCGGAAGCCGGCGGTGGATTTGGCACCACATAGCCGTATTGATCGGTCGGTCCGGTCGCCGTGATCAGCGGCTGACCGGAACCCTTCTTCGGGAACTGCACGTCGATCTGGTTGGAAGGCTGCGGCGCCGCCGCGGCGGCCGGAGTCGCGGTTTCAGCGGCTTTCTTCGCTTCGGTGAGGGGCACCACCCGGGCCCCGCCCGCCTCCCAGGGCAGCGGCATCACCCGCAGGGCGAGCAGCACCGCGAAGCAGGCGGCGGCCGCCAGCCCGGCGACGGTCCAATACGGGAAGCGAAAGATTCGGGCGGGCCGCACGGGGTGATACAGCCAGGTGGGCGCCGGACGCGCCGGTTCGGGTTGCGGCTCGGATTCCAGGGCCGCGGTCAGGCGGCCGGCGGTGGCGCGAATCTCCGCCACCGCAGCCTGCAGCGCGGGATCGGCGGCGACCGCCGCGGTCACCTGCGCCAGGTCCTCGCCCTCCAGTTCGCCCAGGGCGAACGCGGTCAGGCGGGGAGCGTCTGATGTGATTGCTGAATGGTCCATGGCTCGGTTGTCGTTGGGTGCGGGGCGCACGCGCGCCCGTCTGCGGTTTCTTCGTTCACGGGGCGTCCGCCAGCCACTCGCGGCGCAGCGTCTTGATCGCCGTGTGGATCAAAAACCCCACGTTGCTCACCGAGAGCGACGTGATGCGGCTGATTTCCTTGTAGCTGAAACCGTTCTGGAATTTCAGCCGGATGACCTCCTGCTGGTTCGGCGGCAGCCGGTCGATCAGCCGCAGGACCGCGGCGTGGGTCTCGTCGCTTTCCAGCGCGGCGCCGGGCCGGGGTTCCGTGGTCGCCACCCGTTCCACCGCCCCTTCCTCGAACTGCTTCATGCGATGCTCCTTGCGACTGACGTCGAATGCGCGGTTGCGGCACACTGTGAACAGCCACTCGGCGAGATGGTCCGCGACCGCCCGCTCCGGCTGGGCCAGCAGGCGGACAAAGGTGTCCTGGACCACGTCGCGCGCCCGCTCGGGGTCGCCGAGGAGCCGGGCGGCGTAACGCTGCAGCGGAGCCTGGAACTGCTCGACGGCGGAGCGCACAAACGCGGCATTTTCATGGGAGCGGTCGGACGGTGACGTGTCCGGGTTCACGTGGTGTTGACTCCTTATATCACGCGCCAGGTGCGGATTTCTTAGCGGGCCGCGCGGCAGGTCGAGTCTTGCGGGCAAGCCCGCCCAACCGCGAACGTAAAAACCGCCCTTGGCGAACCCGGCCGCCCATGCTTCATTTCGCGCCGGTGAAGCCTTGCCGCCGGATCTCCCACGATTGCGCCGGACCGCAGCCCCGCCACGCGGGGACCGTAGCCGGCATCCGGCGGGCCGTCCCCGCCGACGGCGCCGCCGTCCGACGGGTCGGATTCTGCCTGCTGGCGGCGGCGGTGCTGGGCGGCTGTGCGCGCCGGGAGACGCCGGTTGAGGCCGGCATCCGCGAGCAGGTGCTGTACCTCGGGAACGGATCCGAACCGCGCGACCTGGATCCGCATGTGGTGACGATCTACAACGACTTCAACATCGTGACCGCCCTGTTCGAGGGTCTGACGGCGATCGATGAACGCACCTCCGGGCCCGTGCCCGCGCTGGCTGAAAGCTGGGATACCTCGCCCGATGGCCTCGTGTGGCGGTTTCACCTGCGACCGAACGCCCGCTGGAGCAATGGCGACCCCATTACCGCCCAGGACTTCGTCTTCAGTGTGCAGCGCGCGCTGTCGCCGCGGCTGGCCTCGGAATACGCCTACGTGCTCTACCCGATCAAGAACGCCCAGGCCTACAACACGGGACGCCTGACCGACTTTGGCCAGGTGGGCGTTCGGGCGGCGGACCAGCACACCGTGGAGTACATCCTCGCCCGACCCGCTCCCTACCTCGCGGCCGCCGCCACGCTCCCCGCCTGGTTCCCGGTCAACCGGGCCAGCATCGAAAAGTACGGGCGCTTCGACGATCGCGCCGTGGCCTGGACCCGGCCGGGCCGCCTGGTCGGCGACGGCCCGTTCCAATTGCAGGAGTGGACGCCAAACAGCCGGGTGGTGGTCGTGCGCAATCCCGACTATTGGGATGCCGGCCGCGTCCGGCTGAATCGCATGGTCTTCTACCCTATTGAAAACGCGAACACCCAGGAGGCGGCGTTCCGGACCGGCCAGCTCGACATCACGTCCGATGTCCCGGTCGCCCGGATCGCCTTCTACCGCCAGCACGCTCCGGCCGTGCTGCGGATCGATCCGTTTCTCGACACGGCCTTTTTGCGCTTCAACGTGAAGCGCCGGCCCTTCGCTGATCCGCGGGTGCGCCAGGCGCTGGCCCGCGCCCTCGATCGCACCGCGCTCGTCCGGGACGTCCTGCGCGGCGGCCAGCGACCGGCACACTGCCTGACGCCGCCGCACACCGCCGGGTACACGGCCCGCGCCCGCATCCCCGACGACTTTGCGGAGGCCCGCCGTCTGCTCGCGGCGGCGGGTTATCCCGCCGGACACGGCTTCCCCAAGGTCGAAATCCAGTTTCCCAGCTCGGACGTCAACCAGCGTCTGCTGGAAGCCATCCAGCAGATGTGGCGAAGCCAGCTCGGTATCGAAGTCACCCTCGCCAACAAGGAATCGCGCGTCTGGCTCAACGACGAGCGCCAGCTCAATTACGACATTTCGTTCGCCCACTGGTACGGCGATTATGTCGATCCCAGCACCTATCTGGAGCTGTTCACCTCGGACAGCGGCAACAACTCCACCGGCTGGGCGGATCCCCGCTACGACCGGCTGGTCCGCGAAGCGGGCGCGGAACTGGACCCGGCGCGACGCGACGAACTCTACCAGGAAGCCGAGGCCTGGCTGCTGGAGCAGGCGCCCATCGCTCCGCTCTTCTTCGGCACGCGCGTCTACCTGTGCCGGCCGGAGGTGAAGAACTGGTACCC
>JBJKRD010000532.1:0-4554 GCA_046704925.1 Opitutaceae bacterium
AAGGAATACAGTCCGGAGCGGGCCGGATCGCGTTGCGCGAAAGTCGCGCGCCCCGCCGGGGCCACCCGGCCCGCCCGTTCGAGCCGCTCGTAGTGGCGAAGGTTGACCCGGCTCCAGATGCTGCGCCGTTTTCGCGGCGAAAAACGGACCAGGTAGGATGTGCCGTCGCAGGGCCGCCGCACCCCGTCGATCCAACCGAAGCACAGGGCCTCATCGAGCGCCTCGGCATAGGTGACGCCCGGTCCGGGCGCGCCGGTCCGGCGCAGCCGGAGCCACGCCTCGCGCGCCGACGCATGATGGCGCTCCAACCAGCGGCGCAGGTCGGCTCCCGATCGGAAGAATTGCGGAGTCATCAGAATTCCATGCGGCTTCCCCGGCCCGGTTTTCTTCAGGTAATGCCTGCCATCCGCGAGTTTGCCGGCCACCCGGGCCCGCCGGCTCAGGGCAGGCCTACTGCCGGCGGCGACCCCCGTTTCCCCGTTGCCTCCCGTAAGCCCGCTCCGCCTAATGCGCCGGGCCCCAACGGCGGGTGAAGGGATAATAGATGAACAGCGGCCGGCCCACCACGTCCTTCTCCGGCACGAAGCCCCAATAGCGTCCGTCCTCGCTGTTGGCCGAGTTGTCGCCGAGGGCGAAAAACGACCGCGGCGGCACCGTCAGCACGTCGCCCGGTTGCCGCAGGTAGAGCTGGCGGTCGTCGCCGGGCCGCGCGTTGCGGTACCCCGGATACTGGCCCTCGCGATGGTCGTTCTCGTAGAAGGCCCGCGCCCCCGTGATCGGCTTGCCGTTGCGATAAAGCACCGGCTGGCGGATCTCGAGGCGGTCGCCGGGCTCCCCGACCAGGCGCTTGATGTAATACTGGTCGGCGCCGATCCCGGCTATATGCCAGGTGCGGAAGACAAAACCGTCCCCCACCCGCGGTCGGACGAAATTGTAGCTCAGCCGGTCCACGAAGAGCTGGTCCCCGGTGAGGATGTCGAAACGCATGACCGGCTTCCCGGCCGGCACAGTCCGACCGAGCTTCACCAGGTAGGTGGGGATCACCTCCGGCGATCCCTGCTGGCGCAGGATTTCCCCGCGCTCGACATCCCCGCGTTTGGCCGCCCGCTCAATGAACTGGATCGGTTCGACCCCCGGGTAATAGGTCTCCTGCACCAACTGGTCGAAATCGCTGAAATCCGCCGGCACCTGCACGTGGGTCTCGGCGCCCCCGACGAAGAACGTGTATTCCCGCACCCGCGTCGGGATGATCAGCCACTTGTAGGCGTGGCGGTAGGTGAACGCCAGGTAACCATTGCCGAAGTACTGCGCCGTCACCCCCCCCGCGACCGGGGCCACCATCTCGCGCGGCTGGGCGCCGAAAGCCAGGAACCGGAAGGCCCGCGCCACCAGGCCGGGCGGCGTCGTGCCCGGCGGAAAGTTCTCGCCCTTCATCCCGTGGTACGTGGGCCACATCGAGTTCGTGGGGATCTTGAACGGCTGCAGGAAATAGGTGCGGATGCCGAGGACGATGATCGCCGCCACGAGGAAGAACTCGACGTTCTCGACGATCGACGACTTGGGGTAGAACGTGCCGCCGACCTGGTGCAGCACGCCCTCGAGGGCCTCGATGCCCAGCTTCAGCTTGCCCGCATCGGCGCGCTGTTTAAGCAGCAGCCGCAGATCCGCGATCTTCGCCCGCAGGTCCAGGCGCTGGGCCTCGGTGAGCTGATCGCGCCGGTAGTGGAAGATCTTGTCGGCGAGCTGCAGCCAGTTGGCGGCGTTCTCGCGCATCTTGCGCTCGGGTGAGGAAAAGAGTCCTAGCACGGTGGTTCCTTCGGCGGTGGCGTCAGCGGACCGCGGCCTTCAGTTGTTCTTGAGCACCTGGATGAAGGCGTCGGGCGGGATCGAAACCTTGCCGACCTGCTTCATCTTCCTTTTGCCCTCGCGCTGCTTTTCCAGCAGCTTCCGTTTGCGGGTGATGTCGCCGCCGTAGCATTTCGCGGTGACGTCCTTGCGCAGGGCCCGCACATCGTCCCGCGCGATGATCTTGCCGCCGATGGCGGCCTGGATGGCGACCTTGAACATCTGCGGCGGGATGATTGCCGCAAGCTTTTCGCACAGCTCGCGCCCCTTCCCTTCCGCCTTCGTGCGGTGCACGATGCTGGAGAAGGCGTCGACCGGCTCGCTGTTGACCAGGATATCCATCTTCACCAGGTCGGCGACGCGGTAATCGCCCAGCTCGTAATCCATGGATCCATAGCCGTGCGTCACGCTCTTCAGCCGGTCGTTGAAGTCGACCAGAATCTCATTGAGGGGCAGGAGGCAACGCAGCATCACCCGGGTGGTGTCGAGGGTGTCGGTGCGCTCGCAAACGCCGCGCTTCTCCATCACCAGCGCGAGCAGATCGCCGAGGCTGTCGTTGGGAATATGGATCGAGGCGCGAATGGTGGGCTCCCGGATCTCCGCGATCGCCGGGGGCTCCGGCAGATGCACCGGGTTGTCGACCTCGATGACCTCGCCGGAGGTCTTGGTCACCCGGTAGACGACGCTCGGATAAGTGGAGATGATCTCGACGCCGAATTCGCGCCGGATGCGCTCCTGCACGATCTCCATGTGCAGCAGGCCGAGAAAACCGCAGCGGAAACCGAAGCCGAGGGCCACCGAGGTCTCCTGCTGGTAGATGAACGCGGAGTCGTTGAGGCGCAGGCGGCCGAGGGCGGCCTTGAGATGTTCGTAATCGGAGGTTTCCAGCGGATAGAGCCCGCAAAAGACCATCGGCCGCACCTCCTTGTAGCGCGGCAGCATTTCCGCGGCGGGCTTCGCCGCCAGCGTGATGGTGTCGCCCGTGCGGATGTCGCCCACCTCCTTGATGTTGCTGACCACGTAACCGACATCGCCGGCGGCCAGCTCGTCGACGCGTCCCATGGCCGGATGAAAGGTGCCGACCTCCTTGATGTCCGATTTCAGGCCCGAGCTCATCAGCAGCATGGTGTCGCCCGCCTTGAGCGAACCGGAGAACACGCGGACGTAGGCGATGACGCCGCGGTAGGCGTCGTAAAGGGAATCGAACACCAGGACGCGGGTCGTCGGGTGATCGGCCCAGCGCGGCGGCGGGAACCGGGTCACCACCGCCTCCAGGATCTCGGTGATGCCGACGCCGGTCTTGCCGCTGGCGAGGATCGCCTCCTCGGCCGGGATGGTGAGGATGTCCTCGAGCTGGCGGGTGCAGCGTTCGAGGTTCGCACTCGGCAGGTCGATCTTGTTGATGACCGGGACGACGCGCAGGTTCTGCTGGAACGCCAGGTGGGCATTCGCCACCGTCTGCGCCTCCACGCCCTGGGCGGCGTCGATCAGGAGCAGCGCCCCCTCGCAGGCCGCCAGGCTGCGCGACACCTCGTAGGAGAAATCGACGTGGCCCGGCGTGTCCATGAGGTTGAGCTGGTACAGCCGCCCGTCCTGGGCGGGATAATGCATGGTCACCGGGTGGCTCTTGATGGTGATGCCCCGTTCCCGCTCCAGGTCCATGGAATCGAGCAACTGGTCCTTCATCTCGCGCTGCGTGACCGTGTGGGTGTGCTCAAGCAACCGGTCGGACAGGGTCGTCTTGCCGTGGTCGACGTGGGCGATGATGCAGAAGTTGCGTTTGAGGGTTACGTCCATGCGCGAGGAGAAGGCCGGTCCCGCCGACGCGGCGCCGGCGGCCGGGAAACGGTCAATCTGGGGCTGGCCTCCGCCGCTTTCAAGCGGCTAAATCGGCAAATTCAGTGAAGCTGCGCACCGGCCAGTCGCGATTGATGCGGCGGGCGAGACCGGCGAGCACCGCGCCCGGGCCCAGCTCCCAGAATTCGTTCGCGCCCGCGGCCGCCGCGGCGCGCATGCAGTCCTCCCAGCGCACGGGCGACACGATCTGCCGCACCAGCGCCGCGCGGATGGCCTCCGGCTCCGCCACCGCCCCGCCCGTGGTGTTGGTGAACACGGTCAGGGCGGGACGCGCCACCGGCACCTCGGCCAGGAAGGCGGCAAACGCCGCGCGGGCGGGCTCCATCAGGCGGCTGTGATAGGCCCCGGCCACGTTCAGCGGGATGACCTTGCGCATGCCCCGCTCCCGGGCGGCCGCGAGGGCGGCGGCGATCTTCGTCTTTTCTCCGGAAATGACCACCTGGCCGGGACAATTGAGGTTCGCCAGCTCGACGTCCTGGTCGCGGCAGAGCTCGGCCACGCGGTCCCGGTCTTCGCCGATGATGCTGGCCATGGTGCCGGTGGTCTGCTCGCACGCGACCTGCATCAGGCGCCCGCGCTCGGCCACGACGCGCAGCCCGGTGGCGAAATCGAACGCCCCCGCGGCCGTCAGCGCGGTCACTTCGCCCAGGCTGAGCCCGAGGGCGCTGACCGCGGTCGCCAGCCGGCCCCGCTCGCGCAGGATCGCGTGCAGCGCCAGGCCGTGCACGAACAGCGCCGGCTGGCAGACGCGGGTCAGGGTCAGCTCGGCCTCCGGGCCTTCGAAGCTGACGCGGGTGAGGCTCCAGCCCAGCACGCGATCGGCTTCATCGTACAGGGCGCGCGCCTGCGGGG
>JBJKRD010000533.1:0-2647 GCA_046704925.1 Opitutaceae bacterium
GATGTAGGCGGCGAGCGCCGCGGCAACGGCGCGCCGTTCGGCGGGCGGCAGATCCCGCCGGGGCGCCAGCTCGCGGCGGAGCACGTCGGCGGTGGTCGCGCCGGTCGCGAAACGGGCGAGCAGACGGGCGGCGCGGCTGAAGGTGGCGTTGGCGGAGAGATCGGGCACGGCGGGACGGTAACCGGGACATTTCGACCGGCCCGCGGCAATTGGGAAGCTCGAATCGTCCACCGACCGCCGCTACACCGCCCCGTGCTGGAAGCTCGGGTATTGGATCATGGCGCCGTCCACGTAGATCGTCGAGCCGGTGATGTAGTCGGCCTCTTTGCTGGCGACGAAGGCGACGACATTGGCGATGTCGTCGGGCTGGCCGATCCGGCCCCAGGGAATCTTCTCCAGCAGCTTCGGGAGCAGTTGCGGGTTGCCCCAGACGTCGCGATTGATCGGCGTGGCGATGGCCCCGGGCGCCACGGTCACGACCCGGATCTTCTTGTCGGCCAGCGCCACCGCCATGCATTGGGTGAGCATCGAGAGCCCGGCCTTGCTGGCGCAGTAGTGCGCGAACGTGGCCCAGGGGATGCGGTCGTGGACGCTGGAGATGTTGACGATGACGCCGCCGCCGTTCTTCGCCATCCAGCGCGCGGCCTCCTGGCCGGCGAGAAACGGGCCGGTGAGGTTGACGTTGAGCACCCCCTCCCAGGCCTCGTACGGCATCTCCAGAAAATCATGCGGATTCTCGAAGCCGGCGTTGTTGACGCAGACGTGCAGGCCGCCCAACTCCTTGATCACGCTGCGGACATCGCCCTGGATGTCGCGCGGACGCGCCACATTGCCCTCCACCGCCATCGCCCGGACGCCGTAGCCCTTGAGCTCGTCGACCAGCCGGGTGGCGTGGGTCGGGTCCTTGCCGTACCAGCCGACGGCGACATTGGCCCCCTCGCGCGCGAACCGCCGGCACATGGCGGCGCCGAGTCCGCCGTCGCCGCCGGTCACGAGCACCGTCTGGCCTTGAAACCGTTTCTGGGGGATGGAGGGAGAGGGCGTCGGATCAGCCATAAGCGCAACCGTGGTGGCGTGGTTCGTGAGTGAGGATTGGCGCGCAATATACCCGCAAACCGCGCCGCGTCAGGCGCCGGGGCAAAATACCTGCCGGCGACCGGGTCCCCAGGGGCGTCGCGCTCCTCGCCGCGCCGTCAGCGCGGCCGGGCCCACCGGCGCGTCTCCCGGAGCTGGAGGCGCTTGGCCTCGACCAGGGTGCCCGCGACCGCGGGATGGACCTGGAGTTCCTGGAACAACGCCGGCGCGACTTTCCACGTCAGGCCGGGCGATGCTTCCGCCACGGGCGCAATCCGGTCGGCGAACACGAACGCGAACTCCAGGTGCGTGTCGCCGAGGTTGGCCTCGACGGTCGTCCGCAGGGCGCGCAGAAACCCGGGCACGTCGGCGGCCGGGTCGAGCAGCCAGGTGATCTTGCGGACCAGGCGCGCGACCACGGCGTCGAGCGGATAGCATTCGCGGACGTTGAGGCGCACGCCGTCGGCGCCGGCGAGCAGGTTGCCCTGCACCAGCACCGGCGTCTCCGCGACGAGATGCCGGGCGAACTCGGCGTAGGCCTCGGAGAACAGGTTCATCGGCAGCGAGACGCTGCGGGTGGCGAGGGTGAACGCCGCCCAGGGACGGTTGTCGCGGCGCGAAAGCTTCTTGGTGATGCCGGTGGCCACGCCGCACAGGCGGAATTCACTCCGGTCGGGGAGGTCCAGCAGTTCCCCCGCCGGCACCGTGTCGATGGCCTCGGCCAGTCCGGCATACGCGTTCATCGGATGGCCGGAGACGTAGAAGCCGAGCAGCTCCTTCTCGTACAGCAGTTTGGTCGTGGCCGTGAGCACGCGCGCCTCGCCGCGGGCCGGCTCCACCGCCCGCTCCGGGGCGGACGGCGCGGGCCCCTGGCCGACGAGCTCGAGAAACGAATGCTGGTCGTGGCCGTTGCCCGCCGCCGCGCCGCCGTTGCCGTTCCGGCGGGTGGTGGTAAGCCGCAACAGCCCGGCGAATTCGGACGCCAGCGTCGTGCGGTCGGGCGCCGTCGCCGCCGGCACGGCGAGATCGAACAGGAGGGCTTCGGGCTCCACCGGCGCCAGGGCCGGGGTTTCCGGGCGGAGGGCGGGATACTTGCGCTGCAACTCGGCGAGCGCCGCCAGGGCGGTGTCCACCTCGTCGAACAACTGCTCCCGCGCGGTCGCGGCGAAGTCGAAGGCGCCCGTGAGCACGAGGCACTCGACCACCCGCTTGTTGATCACCCGGGAGTCGATGCGCAGCAGGTAGTCGTGGAAATCCCGGAAGGGGCCGCCGGCCTCGCGCTCGCCGATGATCTTCTGCGCGGCGGCCTCGCCCACGCCCTTGATGCCCGCCAGGCCGAACCGGATCTTGCCGGCGGTCCCGCCCAGAACCGGCGTAAACGTTTCCCGCGACTCGTTCACGTCCGGTCCCAGGACGGGGATGCCCATGGCGAGGGCCTCGTCGATGAAATGGGAGACCTTGTCGGCATTGCCCAGTTCCGAACCCAGCACGGCCGCCATGAACTGCACCGGATAATTCGCCTTGAGGTAGCCGGTCTGGTAGCTGAGGACCGCATAGGCGGCGGAATGCGATT
>JBJKRD010000534.1:0-3418 GCA_046704925.1 Opitutaceae bacterium
GGCCGGCACAGACGGGTCGGCCAGCCTGGACAACACCAACTGGACGGCCTGCTCTCCCATCGCGCGAGTTGGCTGGGCGATAACGGTCAACCGGGGATGGAACAGATCCGCCCACTCGAAATCGTCAAAGACCACGAGGGCGAGATCATCGGGCACGCGTACGCCCGTGTCCCTGGCGGCCCGCATAACACCGATCGTCATCTGGTTATTGCCGACGACTAGCGCCGTCGGCGGCTCCGGCAATGCTAGCAGCCCATGGAAAGCCTGCTCCGCGGAACCGGCGCTTGAATTCCCCGACCGCACGCGGTCATCCGCCAGTCGCAGGTCATTGCGGCCAAGACCCAGCCGGAAGCCGGCCAGTCGTTCCTCGGTGGTGCTCAGGCCGGGTTTGCCGCTGATCATCCCGATCCGGCGATGACCAAGGCCGGCCAGGTGATCGACGAGGGTCGCCGTGGCCTCGATGTTCTCCGTCCCGACCTGATCGACGCGGACCTTGACGAGGCGGTCGATCAGCACGACGGGAACGTCCCTGCGCCGGGCGTACTGCAGGGCGCCATCTGGTTCCGCCGAGGGCGCCAGCACAACCGCCTCGACTTTCCGTTCCAGGAGGTTGGACATGGCCCGCAGTTCCTCGCCGACCTCATCATGAGTATCGGCCAGCAGCAGCGAATAACCGGCCTTGGCCGCGGCCCGCTCCATGCCGTGCACCACATCGCAGAAATAGGGATTAGACATAGCCGACATCGCCAGGCCTATCGTCTGGGTACCCACGGTACGCAAGGACCTGATCACGTTATCGGGCACGTAGCTTGTTTCCGCGATGGCCTTCATGACCGCCCGCACCTTATCCGGGCTCACTGGGCGGGTACGGTTCACCACATGTGAGACGGTCGTAACGGATACCCCGGCCGCCTCGGCCACGTCGGCCATCGTCACGGGGCGGCGCGCGCCGGTCCCTGCCATGCCCCCAAGGTAGCAAACGCTTTGCGCAAATCCATGGCCCCGCCCGCAAGGCGATCCCGGAGGTGCTTGTCCAGCCAGGCCCGCATGTCCGGATGCTGGTGCGGGCCTGACATCCGTCGTCCAGAACGTCATCCAGAACGTTACGTCCGATTCCAGCGGCCGCCCGATGCCGGTGATTATTGCATTACGGTCACGCTTTACGGCCGGCATATACGACAACGGGCATGCGGTGGTGGAGCCCTCGCGGTTCCGCGGCACCCTCGACGACGACACAATAGGGGTTTGTCCTGAAGCGGTATACGGCACCGGGGGCCAGCGCCTACGCGCCGGTATACAACCCGCACCGCATGCCCGCGCAGTTTATGGTCAATCACGCAACGGCTGACAGCCCGGCCGTCATGCCAACTTATCGCGGGAACGGATACGCCATCGCCGTGGTGGGCACGGGCCCCCGGGGCATATCCATCCTCGAGCGCATAGGAGCGCGGCTGCTAGGCAAGCGGCTCGTGCGGCCGCTCACGATTTACGCCATCGACGCGGATGAGGTCGGTTCGGGCCGGGTCTGGCGTTCGGAGCAGCCGCGGTGGCTCTCGATGAACAACCGCAGCGGCGAGGTCACGATGTTCTCCGGTCCTGTGGACGATGGCGCATGGCGCCCCGGTGCCGGGCCCACGTTCGCTGAGTGGTGGCAGCGCATGGATGACCGCTTTCCTGGGCCTGACGCTTACGCGCCCCGCAGCCTCTATGGGCGCTACCTGCGCTTCGTCCTCGACGTCGTCGAGACGAACCTGCCGCCCGACGTGGGCCTGGCCCGCATTTCCGGACTCGTCAGCGGCATCGAGAAGCGCGGTGGAAGGTTCGAGCTTCTCGTCGGAGATCACGTGATCGCCTGCGATCAGGTCGCCATCTGCAGTGGCCATCCGCGCGAGCAGCCCGAACGCTCCGTGTTGGCTGGCCGGACCAGCGTGGAACGGCATCAGCGCCGCACGGCCCCGCGCGCCTTTGACGATTCCGGACGCCGGGGAGCATTTTCCGGCAGCGTGATCGGCATCCTCGGACTCGGCCTCACCTTCCACGATGTCGTCGCCATGCTGACCGTGGGCCGCGGTGGCCGCTTTGTCCGGCGGGGACAAGATTGCGAATATATCCCGAGCGGGGAAGAGCCCGACCTTATCGTGGCGGGTTCGCGGAGTGCTTTGCCCATCCCGGCGCGCGGGGTCTCGCAGAGGCCCTTCGATTTCAGGTACGCGCCCCGGCTGTTCACGCCCGAGAGGATTGCCTGCCTGAGGTCGGCGGGACCGCTCGACTTCCGCGCGGACGTCCTGCCCTGGCTCGAGGCCGAGGCCAACATCGCCTTCTGGCAGCGGCGCCTCGATCCGGCTTCGTTCGCACGCTTCGAACAGCAACTCTCGCGCCTCCCGTCCGCCGCCGCCGATGTGATGCCCAGGCTCCGGCAAGCGGCATCCGACCTCGGCTGCGAGGAGGCGCTGTCCCTGGAGGATCTGGCCCACCCGTTCAGCGGGCGCATCTTCCCGAACCAAGGCAGGTTCCGCTGCGAGTTCGAGCGGCTGCTGGTGAACGATGTGAGCGAGGCCATGCTGGGGGAGGCCGACAGCGCGCTGAAGGCGGCCATGGAGGTACTCCGTTATGTACGGCCGACGGTGCGGGCGGCCGTGGACTTCGGAGGGCTCACGGCCGCGTCTCACAAGGAATTCGTGCAGCGCATCGGCCCGATGCTGGCCTTCCTTTCGACCGGGCCGTCCGTCGTCAGGTCCTGTTACCTCATCGCGCTGATGCGGAGCGGCCTGCTCGAAATCCTGGGGCCCCTGGCCCGGTTCACTGCACACGCTAATGGGTTCCTCGGCTATTCACCGTCGGTCGCCGGCTACAGCGTTGTCTGCTCGGACCTCATAGATGCCCGAATCCGGCCGCCCGACCTCGAGCGTGACGCGGGACCCCTCATCAGGAAACAAAGGGATGCCGGCATCTGGCGGCCGCATGTGCGGGCCGGCGACCCTTCGTTCCGCACGGGCGGCATTGACGTCACGGAAGCGCCTTACAACCCCATCGCCGCCGACGGCTCGGTGGAGCGCCGCATGTACGTACTCGGCATCCCGACCGAGTCCACCCGCTGGTTCATGCAGGTCGGCATCGGCCGTCCCGGCCCCTGGGGCGAGTTCTTCCGCGACGCGGATGCGATCGCCCAGGCGGCGCTGAGCGAGATCGGGTTGACCGGACTTCCTTCCGAGGATGGTGCGTCCCTCGGGCCCCATGACATGGACTACTGCTTCGGCCCGCAGCACCTCGATGGGGCCTTCATTCCGATTCCCGAACTCATGGAGGTGTGTGGTGGAAAACAAGATCCTCAACGACAAGGTGGCGGTTGTCACTGGCGCGGCACGAGGCATCGGTAGGGCGATCGCCAGGAGGTACGTCTCGGAAGGCGCGCTTGTAG
>JBJKRD010000535.1:0-4871 GCA_046704925.1 Opitutaceae bacterium
CGACGCCCGGGTTTACGCCGAACTGGCGGCATCCCTCGGCCTGGACGAGCGGCGCCTGCGCGACCAACTGCCCCGGATGGCGGCGCGGCTGCGCGATGCCCCTGACGCCCCGGCGTTTGACCGCGCCAGCGCCGCCTTCGTCGCCCAGGATTTCGCCGAGGCCGAACGCCTTGCCCTGCGGGCCGCGGCCGACGCGGAGCAGACCGGGCCGTCGCACCGCTCGGAGACCATCGCCGCGTTCGAATTGGCCGGCTGGGCCGCCGGCGAACGGCTGGAGCCCGCGGACGCCCTGCGCCATTTCCGCGACGCCGCGGCGCTCACGGACCGCGCGCGTGATTCGCTGCAGTGGGCGCACGTGCAGGCCGGGATCGGCCGCGCCCTGGCCGGCACCGGGCACTACCGCGAGGCGGAGGCGGCCTGGCGCGAGGTGGTGGCGGAACGCCGGCGGCGCCTCGGCGCCGACGCGCCCGATACCCTGACCGCGCGCAACCAGTGGGCCGGCGCCCTCCGGATGAGCGGCGATGCGGCGGCGGCGGAAAAGGAGCTGCGCGCCGTCGTGGCGGATCGCACCCGGGTCCTCGGTCGTGACGACCCCGACACCTTGCGCAGCCGCTATGATGCGGCGAAGGCCGCGGTGGACTTGGGCCATCTCGCGGAGGCCGAGGCGGAATTCCGGGCCGTGGCCGCAGCCGACACCCGCCTGCTGGGCCCCGCCCACACCCAGACCCTTGAGTGCTGCAACGCCCTGGCGGTCACGCTCACCAAGGCCCGGCGGTACGACGAGGCGGAGACGGCGTTTCGCGACCTCGTGGCGCGCGCCTCCCAGGTGCTGGGACCCGACCATCCCGACACGCTGGGCATGCGCGGCAACCTGGGAATCGTGCTCTTCTTCACCCGGCACTACGCGGAGGCCGAAAAGGAATTCCGCACGCTGGTCAACGCCTCGGAACGCACCCTGGGACCCGACCATCCCGACACGCTCCGTCATCGCGGCAACCTGGCCCTCGCGCTCTGGAGCCAGCGCAAATACGCCGAGGCCGCCGACGTCGAGCGCGATCTGCTGGGGCGGCAGGAGCGCGTCCTGGGCGCGGAGCACCCGGAAACGTTCAACACCCGCGAGAATCTTGCCTCCTACCTCGGGGCGCAGGGCCGGCACGCGGACGAACAGGCCGAGCTGCGGACGCTGGCGGCGCTGCGCGAGCGCGCGCTGGGGGCCACGCATCCCGACACCATCGAGACCCTGTTTCTCCTCGGCCGCAGCCTGGCGGCGTCCGGCCGGCGCGCCGATGCCGCCGCCCAATTCGCCGACATGATCGCCCGGATGCGGCGCGTCGAGCATCCGGATGGCGGCGGGGTTTACTGGCAGCCGCAGATCCTGGCCTATTTCCGCATTTTCGCGGGCGACTACGCCGGCGCGCTGGCCGCGGCCGACGCCGGGCTGAAGGAGGATGCCTCCGACCTGGAGCTGCTGATCAAGCGGGCGCATGCGCTGCTGTTCCTCGGCCGGACCGCCGAGGCGGACCAGATTTATCTGCAGCACCGCGGCGAGACGCTCGGTTCCGACGGCCGCCGGTGGGAGACGGCGGTGACCAGCGACTTCAACGAACTGGAGCTGGCCGGGTTGACGCATCCGGAGTTCGCCCGCCTGCGGGGGCTGTTGCAGGGGCCGGCGAAGAACGACTGAGATGCCGGAGCGGCGGGCAGCCGCCGTCCGGGCTGCCCCGCAACGAGGCCGGAAGGCCGCGGTACGCCGGGACCCTGTAAGGTCTGGCGGCGGATGCTGTATCTCCCGGGACACACGCACGTCCCATGCACTCGCCTCAATCCTCGAAGGTGGATACCCCGCCGCGCACATTTGATTCCTGGCCCCGATGCCGTCTTGCAGCGTTCGCCGTACTCCTGACCGTCGCGATTTCGCACGCGACTGCCCAAGGGATCCGGGTCACCACCGGCGGCGGACAGCCCGATCCGAGCCAAAACGACGGCTCCAAATGGGAAAAGGCGCTGTCGGCCGCCCAGCTCGCGCAGCGGCTGGGCGATACCGTCTTCAACGGGGATCCCGACGGCGGTGGGGAGTACTGGTTGGCGCAAGGCGCCTATCCCGGGCTCCACCTGCACATTGGGACCGTGATCCTCGGCGGTTTTGACGGCACCGAAACGAATGAATCCGAGCGCGACCCCTCCAAAAACGTGGTGACCATCGCCGGAATCACCATCGATGGATACCAGCAGTACGTAGTCGGCTCCGACGGCACGGGGCACTACGTGCCCGCATGGCCCGATGGCGGAACCCAGGTGGACGGGTGCACCATCTACACCGGCGGCGCCGCCAGGCCCCGCGGCGGACCCGCCGACTATCCGACCGGCAATTCTCCGGCGGTGGTCTCCCATTGCCTCATCATCGGCGGCGGCCGGAGCGGGG
The DNA here is from genome assembly GCA_046704925.1 of Opitutaceae bacterium. Lineage (GTDB taxonomy): Bacteria > Verrucomicrobiota > Verrucomicrobiia > Opitutales > Opitutaceae > Fen-1467. The sequence goes on from JBJKRD010000535.1 coordinate 2,423, forward strand.
TGGCCGCGGTCTACGTCGTCTCCGGGCAGTTCCGGATGGAAGATTGCGAGATCAAGAACGGCGAATTCGTGGGCGTGGCGGAGTCGAACGCCAACACCACGCTCGACCTCCTGCGCTGCCAGATCCACGACAACGGCGGCGCGGGGGTGTTCGCCGGCGGTGGCGGCACGCTGACCATGACGGATTGCAGCGTCACCCACAACTGCACCGATCCGGCGGGCCCGGGAGGCGACCCCTATGGCTATTGGGGCGCGATTCAATTCACCGATCCCGCGGCGACCAACGTTTCCGCCACCCTGAAACACTGCGACATCAGCCAGAACCAGGCGGTGGGCCTTTTCATCTCGCGCCACCCCGGATTGCCCTCCGATCGGACGATCCTGGTCCAGGACTGCACGATCACGAACAACGTGGAAAGTTACGGCGCGGGCGGCGCCGTGCGCTGCTCCATCGGGGACCGGCGTTCCGCGGATGACGTCACCTTCACCAACTGCGCGATCGTCAACAACGCCGCGCAAACCGCGGGCCTGGGCGGCAGCGGCGGCGCGTTCTATATCGTCGGCGAATCGATCCGCGTCCAGGGCTGCGTCATCACGGGCAACACGGCGCTCGGGACCGGCGGCGCCGTGCGCCTTCAGATCTCGCCGGTGGACCTTTCCACCGCGATTCCGACATTTCGCGACTGCGTGATCGCGGGCAACAGCGCCGGCAGCTTCGGCGGCGCCTTCGATCTGGAGACCGCCAACCCCAGGATCGTCAACTGCACGATCGCCAACAACCACGCGGGCGGCCAGGGCGGGGCGGTCTACAGCTACCAGAATCGCGGGATCTTCGCCTTTCCGGTTCCCGCCGCCGCCCAGTACCCCGCCCTGCTCGCCAACTGCGCGTTCGCCGGCAACACGGCCACCGAGGGCACGGTCCTCTTCCACACCTACAGCGGCTACCAGGGCGCCGAGGACGGCGCGCCGCTTCCGCCGACCATCGTCAACTGCACCTACCTCGACGGCGAGACCTGGATCCGCTACTGGCCCATCATGGGCAGCCATGTGGCGCTGAGCCTGGCCCCGGGCAGCTTCGCCGTCGCGGACTCCGGCTTTGTCGACGGCGCGGCGGGCGACTTCCACCTGACCGCCACCAGCCTGCTCCGCGACCAGGGCGACAGCACCCTCGTTGAAGCGGGCGAGCTGGATCTCGACGCGCTGCCGCGCATCGCGGGCCCGGCGGTCGACATCGGCGCCTACGAATTCGCCGCCGACACGCCAACGGCGCCAACGTTTACCCAGCAGCCGGTCAACGCGACCGCCATCGCCGGGGGGAACGCGAGCTTCGTGGTCGCGGCGGCCGGGATCCCCGCCCCGGCACTGCAGTGGCAGCGCATGGCCGCCGGCAGCGGGGTGTGGAACGACATCACCGACGGCGGCATCTACGCGGGCGCGACCACCCCGACGCTGGACCTCAGCGGCGTCACCGTGGACATGAACGGTGACGGGTTCCGCTGCGTGGCCGACAACGGCGTGGGTTCGCCGGCGATCTCGAATGCGGCGACCCTGGCGGTCAATCCCGTGTCGGCGACCGTGATCATCACGGGCACCCTCCAGCCCTACGACGGCACGCCGCGGGCGGTGACCGTCACGACCACGCCGGCCGGCCTCAGCACAGCCGTGACCTACGACGGCAGCCCCTCGCCGCCCAGCAACGCCGGCATCTACACCGTGGTGGCAACGGTCACCCAGCCCGGCTTCGCCGGCTCGGCGACCGGAATCCTGGACGTGACCCAAGCGCCGGCCCTCGTCACCGTCGTGAGTCTGGTGAAGAATTACGACGGCGTTCCCCAGCCCGTGATCGTCACGACGGGGCCCCCCGGTCTCCCGACCTCGGTCACCTACAGTGGCAGCCCCACGGTGCCCACCGCGATCGGCTCCTACGTGGTCGCGGCGACCGTGACCGATCCCAATTACGTCGGCGTCGGTACGGGCAACTTGGTGATCCAGCCGGGGATCGCGACCGTCGTGGTGGCCAATCCGCCCCAGGTCTACGACGGCACGCCCAAATCCGTGATCGTCGAAACGGTGCCCGCCGGCCTGCCGGTTACTGTCACCTACGAGGGTAGCACCACTCCACCGGTCGCGCCCGGGATCTACACGGTCGTGGCCTTCGTCACCGACCCCAACTATGTCGGGGCCACCTCGGTTCCGTTCCAGATCCTCCAGGCCCCGGCGTTCGTGGAGATCACGAACATCGTGCAGACGTTCGACGGCACGCCCAAGGCGGTGACGGTCACCACCACCCCGCCCGATCTGCCCCTGGTCGTCACCTACGACGGCAGCCCGACCGCACCCTCGGCGCCCGGGTCGTACCTGGTGTCCGCCACGGTCGTCGACCCCGACTACTTCGGGGCCGGCGCCGGCGTGCTCCTGATCAGCCCCGTGCCGGTGGGCAATACCCCTGT